>WHSR01000161.1 GCA_009379995.1 Streptosporangiales bacterium | reverse complement strand
GACCGCCGCCATCGGCGCGTTCATCGACGGCTGGAACAACCACCCACGGCCCTTCACCTGGACCAAACACGCCGACGAGATCCTCGCCAGCATCCGCCGCGCGAAGACTAAAACCAACGTTCTTACAGACCACTAGCGCCTGTCGACAATAGCCGACGGCCTCGTCCGGCCTTCCGATATCCCGATATGCGATGCCCAGCAGGAGCCGCATACGAGCTTCGCCGGCTCGATCGGAGATCTGCTCCGCAGAGCAGCGACTCAGCTGCAGAATGCTGACCCAGGATGTCCATGGCTTCCGCAAGAATAGGAAATTTCCAAGGGCGATGGGAATTTGCCACGCGGCGACGTGCTCGCCGCTTCGGTTTGCCTGATATACGGCGGCCACCAGGTTGGCGTTTTCGGTCTCGCACCAGTCCAGCGCCTGGTCGTGGCCGGCGAAGGCCGGCGGCTGGCAGCCCGCTGGTGGGCCTCCGACGGGAAAAGCTCCGGTTTGGGCAATGACGGCAGGGGGGATGAAAGCGCGACCCGCCGCGGTGGCGGTGTGCACGTACCAGGCGAGCACGCGACGGATGGCCTCCGCGCGGCTTTCCTCGGTTTCCTCGGCATTGGCGCGTTCGAGGGCATAAAGGCGAACCAGATCATGGAAGCGGTAGCGGTCCCGTCCCGTCTCCTGCAACAAATGCGCGCTTGTCAGGGCCGTCAGCAACCGCCGTGTCTCGCCCATCGGGGCGCCGACCAGCGCGGCGGCGGCCGGGGCACTCATGTCGGGACCGGCATGCAGGCCGAGCAACCGGAACGCCCGCGCGGCCTCAGGCGAGAGCGCACGGTACGACCAAGAGAACACCGTGCCCACCGCCGCGTACTCGTCGTCATCGTCGGTGGCGAGCGTGCTCAGCCTGTTCTCCTCGTCGGCGAGCTCGCCAACCAAGCCTCCGACCGTGGCGTGGCGGCGGGAGGCCACGCGTTCGCCGGCGATCCGCAGCGCCAGCGGCAGATGCCCGCACCGCCGGGCCAGTTCGGTGGCCGCGTCGGGTTCGTTCTTGATGCGACGAGACCCGATGATCCGCCTCAACAACTCGGTCGCCTGAGTCGGGGTCAGCACATCGAGGGTGAGCCGATGGGCGCCGTCCCGAGCGACCAGGCCGGATAGCTGAGAGCGGCTGGTCACCACCACCAGAGACCTCGACGAGCCCGGCAGCAGCGGCCGCACCTGTTGCGGGCTGGCAGCGTTGTCCAGGACGACGAGCACCCTTCGGTCGGCCAGCAGCGACCGATAAAGCGATGCCTGCTCGTCCTCATGAGGTGGAATCTGTGCACTCGGCACACCTAACGAGCGCAACAGCCGAGCCAGTGCCTCGCCCGTGGTCATCGCCGCATCGGGAGCGTGACCCCGCAGATCGAGGTAAAACTGCCGCTCGGGAAAACCCGGTGCGACACGGTGCGCCCAGCGTAAGGCCAGCGCCGTCTTTCCCACACCGGGCCATCCCCTGGACGACGGCGATCACCGCCGTCTTTGCAGGATCGCCGCCCGGACGCAGTAGCCCGTCGAGTTCCGCCAGCTCGGCATCGCGGCCGACAAGCCCCGACGGATCGCGTGGGAGCTGATACACCTCGGGATCCGCAAAGACGACCGGCTCGTCCGTGGTCGAGTCTTCCGGAATGCCGGACCCGGGCGTCATGTCGGCCGCGACTTCCCCGGAGGCGGCGTGGTGTTGGTCCGGGGAGCCTGGCACGTCGAGCGCGGGGTCCTGGTTGAGGATCTGCTGGTGGAGTTGCTTGAGGTCCTTGCCGGGCTCGGCACCGATGTCGTCGACCAGCCGCAGCCGTATCGACTGGAAGGTTCGCAGCGCGTCGGCCTGGCGGCCGGCACGATAGTAGGCGAGCATGAGCAAGCCGGCGACCTGCTCGTCCGGTGGGTCGGCATTGGCGAGGTCCGCCAGATCGGGGACGAGCCGGCTGTGATACCCGAGCCGCAGCTCCGCCTCCAGGCAGGCGATCACCGCGGCGCGGTGCTCCTCCTGCAGGGTGTGGCGGTAGTTGGCCACCCACCGGCCGGTCAGACCGGCGAGGGGTTCGCCGCCCCGCAACCCAGTCGCGTCGGCGCCCCATTGCCGGAGGGCTTCGCGGAACAGCCGGACGGCCTCCATGTCGTCGTCGCCGACTAAACGTTGCGCGGCGGCGAGCAGGTCGTGGAACCGGCAAACATCGACCTGTGCTCGGTCGACAACTATCCGGTAACCGCCGTCATATGAGGGCAGCATGTCACCGGCCCCGGGCTCGCGCTTTTCCAGGCAGCGGCGCAGCTCGCTGACGTAGTGGTAGACCAACTCCGGGGCGGTCTTCGGCGGTTCGTCGTCCCAAAGCTGAGCGATCAGCCGTTCGGTGGTGACAGGTCGACCCTCGGCCGCCAGCAGCACCGCCATCACCAAACGGTGCTTGGCATGACAACCTGGACCCTCGATGCGTCGCCCACTTGTGTAGGCGCCTGCCGAACCTAGCAGCCGAAACTCCATCGGTCCCCTCCTTCGAACCGTGATCGCGGGCTCTCAGCCACGCGTGTCACGGTCATCGCCCCCTGTACCACCAGGCCAGCCATTAAACGCCCCGCGCCGGTTCGTCGGATGAGCCAGAGTGCATTCCAGATGTGATACCAGAGATGCACCGAGCCCAGTGCCCCGACGGTCGCCCAGGTGGGCACCCAGGTGGGCACCTGGGCGACCGTGTTTCGACGCTCAGTGCTGTCCGGCGGCAACCAGGCCGTCCCGAGAAAACAGGAGGACAGCGATGAGCGGTACCGACCGTACCGGTTCGGGGAGCGCCGCGGCGTGGTTCAAAAGCAGATTCTGTGGCCCTTACCGGGAATGCGTCGAGGTCACCGAGGTCAACTGGGTCGCGATGCGTCACTCCCGGGACCCAGACGGCCCAGTGCTGTGGTTCACCACCGAGGACTGGGCAGCGTTCCTGGCCGGGGTACGAGCCGGCGAGTTCGACCACCTGTGCTGACACGCCGCGGAACCTCGCGGTGGGGCGTCGCGGCCGGCGGCTGTGCCGTCCCACCGCCCGCGGCGGCCGGTCGACGGTGCAAGCTGGGGTTCGCGCGAACGACGCGGTCATTCCGCCGTTGTCCGGAGGTCGGCGCCGAGGGCCGCGAGGAACTCTCGCGCCTCCTCACCGAAGATCGCCGTCTGGCACAGCCGAGACCACTGCTTCTGGTAGAGGCGGACATCGTGGGGGTCGTTCACGGTGAGGTACGCGTGGACCATCTCGACCGTCACGAACGTGTCCAGGTCGCCCTCCTGCCCGTCGTGGCCGCCGTATATGACAAACCCGTGCAGCGGGCACACGGCCGCCTGCCTGTCGTACGGAACGAACCCGATGGAGACGTTGTCCAGCGTGCTCAGCGACGCGATCCGGTCCAGCTGGGCGAGCAGCAGCTTCACCGGCCCCGGCCGCCACCACAGCGCCGCCTCGCTGATCAGGAAGTCGAATCGCCTGTCCTCCTCGTACAACACCGTTTGGCGCTGTAGCCGGGCGGCGACGGCGGCGGTCCGGCCGCCCTCTGTGTACGACAGCTCAGCAAAGGCGAACACCCGGCGGGCGTACTCGGCTGTCTGCAGCAGCCCGGGAACGACCGAAGGCTGGAACGTACGCACCACCCGTGCGCGAGCCTCCAGTTCCTGGACCTCGTCCTGCACGTGGGCCCGCGACCGCATGGCGGCCCGGTGGGTGTGCACCTCGGTGAACGCCGCCTCGGTCATGACGGTCAGCAACTCCCGTGTCTTGGCGGACGCGCGCACGGCCTCGGCCCATGCCGTCACCTCCGGCAACGACGGGATCGCACCCGCCGCCTCGATCCGCGACACCTTGGACTGGCTGATCCCGATCCGCTGCGCCAGGTCACGTCCCGAGATTCCGGCCAGCTCGCGCGCCCGCCGTAGCTCTGCGGCAAGCCGTTGCCGTCTGGCGCCCGGCTCGTCTCTGTCCCCTGTGGCCCCAGCCATCGCCCGTACACCCCTTCCCGCCGCCCAACCGAACCGGACGGCGCCAATGCACCCCCGATCCACTAAACAGAGTCGATTCAGAATGATTCTCATGCTTGCGGCATGATTCCATTATCAGTCGCGGACGTCAACGGGCCAGGTGGCACCCGGTGTCGTGATTGCCGGGTCGCTAGGTCGGCCTTACCGGTTGACACGGATCGATGCTGTGACCCAGGATGAGTCACTGTGATTCTCCTTGTTCGCACGGGCGGTTCGGGCTCCGATCCGCCCAAGAGACCGCGCGGCAGAGGATGCTCCGCATCCCGACCCACGCTCGCGTTATGGGGAACCGTGCTGCTGAGCCTGACACAGGCCAACCCCATCCCTTGGGGCACCGTCATCCTCGCGGCACCGGCAGCCGCCCTCCTGGTCGCCGTCGGGACACCGGCACGTCCCGACCCGCCACGTCGCGGACACGACGGCGCCACCAGACCGTAATGCCCCCGAGTCCGTAGGCCCGACCTCGGCGCCGAGGTCCCGTATCCCCTTCCCTCGTGGCAACCGTCGCCGCCCGTACGTCGGGAGAGCCCCGGCGCGGAGCTACCGTGTCGCCTAAGGTCTTGGGCCCCGGCTCACTCAGCGCGGGGAGCCGGGCGGACGGACAGCTCGGTGAGGTGGGCGTCTTCCGGTAGCTCCAGAGCGGTCACCACCAGTCCGGCGATCGTCTCCGGGCGGATGCAGGCCGCGGGATCGTACGGGAGACCGAATTGGGCGCGTACCTTCCGCAACAGCTCCGTGGCCGTTCCGCCGGGGTAGATCGTGGTCACCCGTACGCCATGTCGCGCTTCCTCTTCCCGCAGCGAGTCCGCCAGCTCGCGAAGCGCCGCCTTGCTCGCCGCGTACGCAGACCACCGCGGCACCGCGTGCAACCCGGGGGCGGCGTTGATGAAGACGATCCGGCCTTGGGCGGCGCGCAGCGCCGGGAGCAGCATCCGGGTCAGTTCGGCGGCACCGGCGACGTTCACGGTGAACGTCTCCTGCCACATCGAGGAGGGCGTTTCCGCCACATCCGCGACCTCGGCCACGCCCGCGCAATGGACGAGACCGTCGAGTCTGTCGATCCCTCCCACCGCCGCCTGCAGCGTCTCCGGACGAGCGAGGTCGGCCACGACGGCGTGAGTCCGAGCCAGGGTGCGCTGCAGCTCCGCCAGCCACCCTGCGTCGCGGCCGAGGGCCAGGACGTCGTACCCCCGCTGGTGGAGAACACCTACAACGGCAGCGCCGATCCCGCCGGTCGCGCCGGTCACCAATACTCTGCCTATGTCGCACCTCCCGCACCGGGCCTCGGGACCCTCGCCTCGGACCATGCGCGGGCGAGGATCTCCTCCACCGTGTCGGTGACCGTCTGGTCGGAGTTGTCGATCCAAAGACCCAGGCGGGGCGTCTCCTGCCGGAGGACGTTGTCAAGCTGGTTCACCGTCCACCTGCGGTGGGAGTCCTTGGCTCGGGCGGCCTCGCGAGCGGCGACCGCATCAGGCCGGGGGGCGAGCACGACGACGAGCAACGGTCTGCTTTGGATCATCTCGACCATCCCGGCGAGCTCCTCGCCGAGGATGACGTCCTGGGCGGCCACCGTGAACCCCTCGCGGAAGTAGCCGTCGCTGACGGCAGCGGTCAGCCGGTAGCGCAGCCGGAGCTGCCGAAGGGCCTCTTCGGAAGGGTTGGCGGTCATCTCTTCGCGACCGTTGATCACCATGCGGCGGAAGAGATCGCCTCGGACGTGTACCGACCGGGTCAGACGCTCGGCGAGCGTCTGGGCGATCGTCGACTTCCCGGCCGCCTGGATGCCGGTGATGAGAATGATCGCCTGTTCGTGTGCTGAGGTCATCGGCCAGTTGTTCTGTGTCGGGCGGCGGGCGAGGAGGTACTGCCAGCCACGGAGCGGCCACCCTCCCTACCGAAGGACTGGCCGCTGACCTGCGCGTTCGTGGTCGGGGAGGCGGGATTTGAACCCGCGGCCTCCTGCTCCCAAAGCAGGCGCGCTTACCAAGCTGCGCCACTCCCCGTCTGCTCCCGCGTGACCGGGTACGCTACGCCCGTGACGCGAGCAGTCTAGGGGACTCTTAGGATGCTGGTGACACGCGGGCGTAGCTCAATGGCAGAGCCCCAGCCTTCCAAGCTGGTTATGCGGGTTCGATTCCCGTCGCCCGCTCCACTAGAACTGGCCGTTGACCTGCTCTTTCTCCGGTGCGGAGTTCGCGGCATGATCGTTTGGGTGCACCGCCGGGTGCACGGACGATCAATCCCGGGCGTGGATTCCTTCGCCTTTGCGCGGAGTCGAGCCATGGTGCCGCCATGGCGTTCATCGAAACCCGCAAGAACAAGAACGGCGCCAGGCGGTACCGGGTGTGGTGGCGGCTGGGTGGCTCCCGGTACGGCGAACCGCAGTCCGAGACGTTCTTCGACAAGGGCTCGGCGCTGGACTTCAAGCTGGCCGTGGAGGCGGCAGGCGCGGGTACTCGCCGAGATCGGCGACGACCACACACGCTTCACCGACGCCCGATCACTGAAAGCCTACGCCGGCAGCGCCCCATCACCCGCGCATCCGGCGAGAAGCTCCTCGTCGCCCACCGCAAGGTAAAGAACCAGCGCCTGGCCGCAGCCGGCTACCTGTGGGCCTTCTCCGCCCTCACCGCCTCACCCGGAGCCCGCACCCACTACGACCGCCGACGCACAGCCAAACAACCCCACAACGCCGCCCAACGCAACCTGCTCAACCGCCTACTCGTGGGGTGCCCCGGACCTTCCGGACTGCGGATCCTTATAGGATCTTCACTTAAAAGGATGGGATCACGTGGCCGGGAGATACCGGAAGTTTACGCCTGAGTTCCGTGAGGAGGCGGCCAGGATGGTCGTTGAGACGTCACGG
>WHSR01000126.1 GCA_009379995.1 Streptosporangiales bacterium | reverse complement strand
GCAGGTTCAACAACGTCGTCTTGCCGCTACCCGACCGGCCCACCACCGCGACGAACTCGCCCGCCGCGACATCCAGGCTGAGGTGGTCGACGGCGACGACATCGCCAGCGCCCAGCGGATACCTCTTGACGACGTCGCTGATCTGTATCGCGCATCCCTTGCGGAGGCGGGGTGTCATGGTCATCGGTGACCACCCTTCGGCGGTACGTGGCCTTCTGGGACGCTGGAGGCCGGTGCGTCGCCTCGTGTGACGCCTTCTGTGACGCCTTCTGGGACGCTGCCGGGACCGGTCTGGCCGGTCTGGCCAGCGCCACCACCAGCGCCGCCGCCCGACTGTGAGTGGCTCGGAGGATTGTGGCCACCGGCGCCACCGAAAACGCCGGTGAACATCAAGGCGACGACCACCACAACCAGGACGGCCACGACCAGCCCAGACACCCACACCCAGCGTGGCATGCCATCGCCGCGTTCACGTCCTAGGCCGGTGTCCGGCCCGAGGCCGGGCCCGGAGCCGGTGTAGCGGGGCGGGTCAGCCATATACGTCTCCTCTGTCGCATGTGTCCAGCCTTGGTAGCTCCGAGCATCGGCCCCCGCGGCGGGCGGCCGTCGTGGTGATGAGCATGGGCGTAAGGATGGACCGCGAGCATGAGCCCGCCGTGAGGCGACCTTAAGAAGCGGGTGAGATTCCGCTCTGAACTTCCGGCTCGGTGGTGGCTGGGTCGCCGTCTGCCGCGGGGAACCGCAGCACGAACCGCGCACCTCCACCGGGGGCAGCCGCCGCCGTGACGGTTCCGCCGTGGCTGTCTGCGACCTGCTTGACGATCGCCAAACCGAGCCCGGAGCCGGGCAGCGTACGGGCCTTGGGCGAGCGGTAGAACCGATCGAAGATGTGAGGGAGATCGGCGGGGTCCACGCCCGGGCCGTGATCTCTCACCGTCACCGCGCCGTCGCGGACCCCGATCTCGACCTCGGCCCCCGCCGGGCTCCACTTGGCGGCATTGTCGATCAGGTTCGACACCGCCCTGGAGACCCGGCCGGGAGCACCTCGAATCAGAGTTGGGGTGCCGTCGACTCGGACCGCGATCGACGGATGGCTGTGCTGGGCGGCGTCGATGACGCGACGGGTGAGGTCATGGAGGTCGACCACGGTGAACGGCTCCTCCTGGCCATCGCCGCGAGCCAACTCGACGAGGTCGCCGACGAGCCGAGTCAGCTCCCCGATCTGCGCGACGGTGTCGCGAATGAGCATCGCCCGCTCCTCGGGCGGCAGCTCGTCGGCCCGGGTGAGCACCTCCACGTTAGTGCGCACCGTGGCCAGCGGCGTGCGCAACTCGTGCGACGCGTCGGCAACGAGCTGGCGCTGCCGGGCCAGCGACTCGCTCAACGCGTCCAGCATCGTGTTGAAGCTGGCGGCCAGCCGGCCCAGGTCATCGCCACCCGGAACCGCGATGTGATGAGACAGCTCACCGGTCCGGGCAACCGACTCGGCGGCGTCGGCCACCCGGTGCACCGGGGCGACGGCGGCGGCGGCGACGAGACGCCCGATCACCGCGGCCAGGCCGACGGCCACGACAGAGATGGCGGCAAGCGTCACCACCAGCTGGCGCAGCGCCTGCTCAACCTCGGTCAGCGACCGGCCAACCTCCAGCGCCTCTCCGCGTCCCGCCGAGGTAACATAGATCCTCACCGATGCGCCGCCGAGTTCGGAGTTGAAGAAGGTCTCCGCACGTTCCCCTCGCGCCACCGCAAGCACATCGGCCGTCACCGGCAGCCTCCGGTCGCCGAACCTCGTGACGATATCGCCGTCGCGGTCGACCACCTGCAGGAACACCTCATGCAGCAGCGGCAGATCCCGCGGCACCGCCGCGGTGCCGTGCGGGAAGTCGCGCTGCTCCACCGGGCCGTTGTGGCGGCGGCTCAGCGACTCGTCGATTTGGCCATACAGGCTGCCCCGCACGACGACGTACACGCCGATCGACACCGCCACCACCGCGAGCAGCACCGCGAAGCCGGCGGCAACCGTGACACGGATGCGTAGCGTCATCGGCAACCTCACCCGCCGCGTCATCGGCCGCGCAGCACGAACCCGACGCCCCGCACCGTGTGGATCATCCGCGCCCTACCCCCCGCCTCCGTCTTGCGGCGCAGGTAGCCAACGTAGACATCAAGCGTGTTCGACCGTACGAGCCGTCGAAACCCCACACCAGCTCCCGGATCGCATCCCGCGTCAACACCGTCCCGGCATTGCGCATCAACAGCTCCAACAGAGCGAACTCGGTAGCGGTCAACACGACGCCACGGCCGCCGCGCCTCACCTCCCGGGTCCGAGGGTTGAGTTCGAGATCGTCGACGCGCAGCCGGCCGTCGTGCTCCGGGTGGCTGCGCCGCAACAAGGCCCGGACCCGGGCCAGCAACTCCTTGAGGGCGAACGGCGTGGTCAGATAGTCGTCGGCCCCCGCGTCCAGGCCGCCCACCCGGTCGGAGACCGCATCGCGGGCCGTCAGCATGAGAATCGGTGTCCCGTCGCCGCTCTCTCGAAGCCGGCGGCACACGGTGATGCCGTCCAGAACCGGCATGAGGACGTCCAACACCACGAGATCCGCCCGCAGGCCGGCGAGGCGAGCGAGGGCCTCCGCGCCGTCACCGGCGAGCTCGACGTCGTAGCCCTCCAGCCGCAGCGCGCGACGAACGGCATTCCGCAGCGCCTCGTCGTCGTCGACCACGACTACCCGGGCCGGCACCGCGAGCCTCTTCTCGTCACGTCCTCGGGCGCAGTCGCCACAGCCACATTCAACCTCGCCCCCATGAGCCGAGACTGAAACAACCCTAAGAAACCGTGAGAAATCCCAGTTCATGGCTCCAGCTGATGGTGGACGAGCTCGTGGAACGACTCCAAGCGGCCAGTTACGACGACATGACTGCCGCCCACCACCCGGTCTTCGAGAACATCGACCCGGACGGCACTCGCCTGACTGTCCTGGCGGCTCGGACCGGAATGACCCACCAGTCGACGGGTGAGCTGGTGCAGACGCTCGAGCGCTGCGGTTATCTCGAGCGGAGTACCGATCCCTCCGACCGTCGCGCCCGGCTGGTGAGGCTCACACCGAGAGGGCGGACGGCTCGGGTCGCGGTGACGACGGTGACCGATCCGGTCCGGCTCGTCACGCGGCGAACAGGAGCGTCAGGCCGCCGACGGTGTAGGTGATCATGAGTACCAGCAGAGGGAGCTGTCCGGACAGGGCCTGGTGGCGCGGGAAGAGTGCGACGGCGCGGTCGTGGGCGGCCACGACGCCGAGGATGTGTCCGGCTACGACAGCCACGACTTGGACGCCGGCGATGGCGGCGGGGCTGAGGAGGGAGTAGTCGACCCCGCGCAGCGCGGTGCCGAGGATGTTGGCCCCGTTGCCTAGAGGGTCAGATAGCAGGATGAAAGCCTGCTGGCCCTGGAAGACCAGGAACGAGAAGTAGTGGGCGACGAGGTAGCCCACGATGATGGGGATCACGGTGTGGGCCATCAGCCGGGGGACCGGTGCTCGGCCACGATGCGCGAGCCGGCCGGCGAGCAGGGTGGCCGCTGTGAAGGTGACGGCGATGAGACCGATCATCACCAGCAGTCCCGGCGTCGTCACCAGCACCTCCGGGACGGAGAGACCCTGGGTGAGGCGGGTCCAGGTTGGTGCGCCGGAGACGCTGTCGAAAAAGGTGGAGCCCAACAGCACCGCCACCACGGCGACGATTCCGGGGGCGAGGCCAAAGGAGGCCGCCCCGTCGAGGGGGTTGCGGACCACGAGCCGCCCGTCGTCGCGTCGCCCGACCGGCGCGAGCGTGCCGATCAGTGTGGAGTAAACCTCGAACCCGTCGCCGCGTTGAAACCAGTGGTCGCCGAACAGGAGGGCGGCGATGAGGTGAACCCCTGCGTAGAGGGTGAAGTAGACGACCAGCACGGTGGTGCTGTCGCCGTTCGGGACGGCGAGCTCCAGCCACACGAAGCTCAGCAGCGACAGCGCCGCAGGCCAGTATCCCACCCAGGCGGGCAGCTCCAGCAGGCCACGGTCGGCGGGAACGCGTGCGACGGCGGCGACGAGGCGGTGGACCGTGCGCAGCGGATTGATCACCCGCCAGACGGGTCCGAACAGCAGCGAGGCGGGTACGAGGCCCACCCAGAACAGCACGTAGACCGCGTAGGGGGCCGGGTTGAGCGCGTCGTTGGGTCCGAAGATCGCGGCAACGGCGACGTAGCCGGCCGCGACGAGAGCGAGCAGGCGCAGCAGCCACCGCAGGCCGGCGCCGTCCACCGCCCGCTGCAGCCATACCGGAAGCGGCCGCCCGGCCGCGCCGCCCCGGAACCGGGGAGTGCGCCACAGTAGCCCCAGGCCGAGGAACGAGACCAGCAGCGCGACGGCCGCGCCCTGCAGCACCAGGTCGAACGGCAGAGGAAGATCCTCACGCCCGCCGATTCCGTGGGCGAGCACAACCGCCGGTTCCTCGATCACGGCTGACATGAACTGTCGGTTCCCTCCTCACCGTGGTCGGCAGCGGGTACGGGCTGCCGGCGGATCAGGTTGATGCCGGCGATCACCAGTCCGAGTGCGGGCCCGACGGTGGCGGCTACAAGGACCCGTTCGAGCCAGGCCGGACCGGCGAACGCGAGTTGGGAGTTCCAGAACACGGCCGCGTCGGACCCGGTCAGCACGACGAGGACGCCGCCGGCCATGGCGATGATAAAGGGCGCGGACTCCCTGCGGCGCCACGCGGCGATCGCCGCGTAGCCGGTGAGCACCGCGCCGATGGCCGCCGTTCCACCCGCGGACACCCACACCCCCCACCGTCCGGTGGGCTGGGGCACCGCCGTGGCGCCCGCCACGTGTGCCACGTACGCCGCGCCGGCAGCCGCGGCCAGGGCCCCAAGGGTGGGCAGCGGCCGGCTCCGGCCGCGCAGCCATCCGATCGCCGCCACGCCGGCCGCGCAGAGTCCGAGGAGGGCCAGCCAGGGCCACAACGGCGGTGGCTCCACCCGGACACGGGTACCGGTGACCGTGACGCGCTGCCCGTCGACGCTCAGCGGAACGGCCCATCGCCGTAGGCGGGACGTGTCCGTCACGCCTTGGGTGCCCGAGGGCGGCGGCCCGCCGGCGATACGGGCGTCGGGCCAGGCGACGCTGTCGCCTTCGTCCAGTTCCCCCCACCGCGGTCCGGCCCCGGGATCCGGCGGAGGCTGCGAGCCCGCCAGCTGTCCGGTCCGCTCGGCGGTGACGCTGGACCGGTTGACCTCCACCCGATGCCTCGCCAGGCGCAGGAACGGCTCGCCGCGGTAGCCGAGCACCACTACCTCCTCCGCGCCCCGACTGGACACCCGCAACCACTGCCCGCCCACGCCGACGGTCACCGCCACCTTCGGCGTGGCCGGCCGGACGGCGGACACCTCCGCGCGATAGTTGGTGGGCGACGTGCCGCCGCCGCCAACGTGCGCGGCGGCCGGCTCCGCATCGAGCACGCCGAAGACTGCCGTCGTGGCCGTCGTGGCCACCGCCGCCGCGGCGGCCACGACGATCCGCCCGCAGCCCGTCGTGACCGATGAAGCGGTCACCGCACCACGAGCTGGAACAGCATCAGGCCGCCGTGGTGGGTCTCCACCTCGAACAGGCCGGTCTGATCGGCGACGAACTGTACGACGGCGGGTTTACCGGGCCGCAGCTCGGCTGTCTTGTCGTACCCGTGCACGTGCAGCTCGTCAGCCTCGTCGCCGGTGATCTGGATACGGACCCGGGAGCCCCGGTCCACCTCGATGCGTCCGGGCGCTGGTCGCACTTCGCCGTCGGCGATACGCACCGTGATCGTCTTGTCGGCCGCTGCGGCGTCCTCGCCCGGGGTGCTGCCGGAATGGTCCCCATCGCCGGAATGGTCACCGCCGCCGTGGGCCTCCCCGCTGGCTTCCTGCCCGGTGACGGCGGCGGTGTCCTCGATTTCGCGGTCGTCGACCGCGTACGTGGCATGGTCGTTCGCGGTCAGGGTGACCCTCACCGTGTGCCGCCCGGGTGAGACCGCGTCCGCGGGCAGGTAAAACCAGGGGCCGTAGGCGCGGCCGACCTTCTCGTCGTCCACGTACACGTGAGCGTGGCCCTCACCAGCGCGGGGATCCCCGCCCGCGTGCTCGGGCGCGAAGGTGAACCGCTGGGTGACCAGGTGCAGGTTCCACCCGCCTACCGGATCGGGACTGACCTGCAGTGATACGGCCGGCGCCCGCTCACGGGACACGTTGCGTAGTTCATGATCATGCTGGTTATCCGAGGCGGGCGCGTCGGGGGTGGATGTCCCGGCCGCACCGTCGGGGGTCGACCCCTGCCCGGACGCACAGCCCCCGAGGACCAGTGCGGCAAGGGCGGCGACTACGGCAACCCGCGCTCGCGGTATGTCAACGTAACCCACGCCCTTGGTAGTCGCCGCGGACCGGGTCCGGGTTCCCGGCCTCGGCCCCCCGGCCTGACTTGGGAGCCTCGGTGAGGAGGCCGAAGGCCACCCCGAGGACCGCCCAGAGGGTGAGGACCTCGGCGAGGGAGGCCAGTCGGAACCGCCACAGCAGCGTGGCCGGGACGTCCGGCGGCACCGCGTCGGGACCCGCCGGCCAGACGAGGAGTACCGCGATGACCGCGGCGGCCGCGGCCGCCGCGACTGCGGTGGCGCGCCAGGGCGCGGGCCAGCTGGTGCGCGCCGCCAGGAGGCCGTGCAACCGGCCGACTCCGTAGGCGATTATCAGGCCGCCCAGGATCAGCGAGAAGTACAGCACCGTGCGGTCGTTGACGGTCTCGGCCTGGCCGACACCGGGCGGGTTGGCCGGGTACTTGATCGCGGGAAGCAGGCCCACGGCCGCGAAACCCACCGCCGCGAGCGCCACGCTGCGGCCGAAGTCGCTACCGCCGGGAAGGTGCCGGTGGACGGCGGCGAAGGCGGTGGCGAATACCGCGCCGAGCGCGATGCCCACTACTACCACCGCGGCAACACCCCCGACGACCTGCACACCGCGGCTGAACATCTCCTCGTGGCCCACAGCCCCGGCGTTGCGGGCCTCCTCCACCGCGAGCGCCGCCCGGATCTGGGTCTCCACGACGAACAGGGAGACCATTCCGGCGGCCACGCCCGCTATCGCGCCGGCACCGGCTCCCCGGGCAAGCAAGCCCGGGTAGGAATGCGTCGCCATGCGGGCCCGGTCAGTGGCAGGGCACGCCGAGGGCGTGCCGGCCGTCGTGGAAGAACTCGTGCACCACCTGGGCGACCTGGCCGAGCGCCACGCCGTTCTCCTGCAACACGGCGTAGACCACGAACAGCGCGGCGGCCACGACCACCAGCGACCACCACGGCAGCCCAGGGACGCGGGACCGAACGGGGACGGCGGGACTAGCCATCGCAATCTCCTCCATACCTCGTGAAGGCATGTCTCCACGGACGCGCCGCAGCCGGTCTCCTGGCTCCCGGCTCGTCACACGAACCCGGCCTTCCCAGCCGATCACCCGGCCAGTGGCGTTCAAGCGGGTCGTGCTCCCCGGTCACAGTGGCGAGGACCGCGCCGGATTCGCACCGGCTTCCCGTCCACCGCGGCATGGGCCCGACCCTACGGCACCCCATCACGGCCGGGCAATGCCACGGCCGCTCAGCCGTGGGTCGGGTCGGGGTCGTCCGCCGCGCGCAGCGCGTCCTGCCACTGCCGTTCCCGTACGCCCGCGTCGAGCAGCACGCAGTCGCCGCACTTGCCGCCGCCGGGCAACCGGTAGTACAGGCAGCAGTTGCGCCGCACGAAGAACAGCTGCCGCACCTCGCGCCGGGACCGCACGGCCAGCTGACCGGTGCCGCTCAGTGGCGGGGCGGCGAGCAGTCGCTCCCCGAGGGACTCGCACTCGGCCACGGTGCCCGCTCCGTGCAGGGCGAGCATCCGCAGCGCCCCGGCCGCCGAAGAGGCGACGTTGCCCCACAGCAGCGCGGACGACACCGGGACGACGCCGCGCACCGCGTCCAGCAGCGGCGCCAGGTGCCCGTCGACGAGGTCGACGCGCAGGCGTTCCAGCAACGCGGGCGAAACGCCGGCCGCACCGGAGGCGGGCTCCCATCCGGCGGCTGCCGGGCAGCACAGAAGAAGCCCCTCGCCCGGCAGATAGCGCCACCGCACCCGGGTCGGGCGCAGGTCGGGCAACCGATGGTCCAGCAGCATCCCCGCCAATGCCGGGGCGAGCAGCCGGGTCGCGTAGCCCATGACGAACATGGACGCCGCCACCCGCCGTTCCCCGCCGCCAAGCTGGCCGCGGACCGCGTCGATCACCGAGGTCAGCTCCGTGCCGGAGGGGCCCAACAGCTCCTCGTGCCGCCGCCAAGCGGGCTCGCCAGCCGCCGTGTCGACCGCCGCCCCCGTGTCGACCGCCAGCGCGAACAGTTGCCCGACGCCGGCCGACCGGCGCAGCGTCGCCCGCATGTGGGACGGCGGCACCGGCCGCAGCGCGCGACTCATCGGGGCGAGGCCCGGCGGCGGCCGTACGTGAGCCGGCGCAGCAGCACCTCGAACGGGCCGCGGAGGTTCGCCTGCCGCATGGCCTCGGCGAGGACCACGGTGAGCAGCCAGGTGCCGACGGCGAGAACCGCCGTGGCGGCGACGCCGAGCCGGGTGCTGAGGCCCGCGGTGTAGGGCGGGAACACCAGCATCCAGACGACCGACTGGCTGAGATAGCAGGTCATCGACCTTTGTCCGCCGGCGGCCACGGCGGTGGCGCCGGGGCCGGGCCGACCCCGCCGCACCCCGATCCGTACCGCCAGCAACGCGATCGCCGCGGCGTATCCGGGGCCTCCCAGGTAGCCGGTCGCGGCGTGAAGGGTGCCGAGCCCCCAGACGGCACCGCTCGACGGTTCCGGCACGACCCCCGCGATCAGCAGCGCCAACGGGAGGCCGCCGGCCACCGCGACGCCGATCCCGACCGCGGCAGTCCGTCTGAGCAGCGGGACATGCCGTTCGGGCTCTTCGAGGATCCGCCGCCGGGCCGCCCAGACGCCGAGCAGGAACGAACAGACGGCGGTGATCGCGCCGAACGGCGCGAGGAACACGATGAACGCGCCGCGGTACGCCGCCGCGACGAGCGGGTTCTCCTCCAGGAGGAGCATCTCGTTTTCTGCCCCGCTCATCGGCAGTGCCGCCATGCCGTAGACCGCCGAGCCCACCAGGAGGAAGACTCCCGACCAGATCAGGAGCGTCCTGTCCCTCCACCGCAGCGCCCCGGCGAAGATCACGGCGAGCATGCCGTAGGCGGCGATGATGTCACCGAAGAAGAGCAACACCGCGTGCAGGAGGCCGAACACCACCATCCAGCGGCCCCGACGCCGCAGCAGCTTCGTGGCCTGCTCCGGGTCCGCCCCGGCCGTTTCCTGGCGCCGGAAGATCTGCACCAACCCGTACCCGAACAGGGCGGCGAACATGGTGTACGAACGTCCGTCCACGAACGTCGTGAGGACACCGGCCACTGCCGAGTCGAGCGCCGAGCCGCCGAGCGGATAGCCCCGGATCAGCTCGTTCCCGTGCAGGAACACGTGGGAGTTGGCCAGCGCGATGAACAGCAGCAGCGCGCCGCGGGCGAGATCTGGGGCGAGGGACCGTTCGCCCAGCGCGGTCGGCCCGGACCAGGACGGCACTTTGGGCGCGGGAGTGACTGAGGATTCGGACACGCGCTTACCGTAGTCTGCCGATTCGACTGGGCGTCTTTGCGCAGTTCGGCGAGATGATCGGTCGGTCTCTGGCACGATGCTCGCGTGCCCGACAAGCCCTCCGGCGCCGCGTCCGTCGTCTTGGCGCACGACGAGGACGAGCTGTTCCCACCGCCCTCGTGGGGGCGGAGGGAACAGCCGAGCCGTGCCGGTGTGTTGTGGGCGCTGGTCGCGGTCGCCGCTGCGTTGGCGGCCGGCCGGCTGTGGGTGGCGCCGCTGATCGACGCTCCGGCGGTGCAGACGTGGGCCACGGTGTTCGTGGCGATCTCCGTGCAGGCCCTGCCGTTCCTCGTCTTCGGTGTCGCACTGTCGGCGGCGATCAGCGCCTTCGTGCCGGCCAGCTTCTGGATGCGGGCGCTTCCTCGCCGCCCCGCGGCGGCGGTCCCGGTCGCCGGGGTCGCCGGTGTGGTGCTGCCCGGATGCGAGTGCGCCTCCGTACCGGTGGCGGGCGGGCTGATGACACGGGGCGTGCCGCCGGCCGCGGCGTTGACGTTCCTGCTCGCCGCCCCGGCGATCAACCCGGTCGTCCTGGTAGCCACCGCGGTGGCCTTCCCGGGCCGCCCGGAGATGGTCGCCGCGCGGTTCGTCGCCTCGCTGTCGGTGGCCGTCGTCGTCGGCTGGCTGTGGGCTCGGTTCGGTCGGGCGGGATGGCTGCGCATGCCGGCCCGTCCGGCCACCGCCGGGGAAGGGAAGTGGGAGGTGTTCCGGCGGTCCATGGAGCACGACTTCCTGCACGCCGGCGGGTTCCTCGTCGTCGGCGCTCTCGCGGCCGCGACGCTGAAGGTGGTGATCCCGGGGGGATGGATCGCCGCGGTCGCCGACACGCCGTGGCTGGCGGTGCTCGCGCTCGCCTTGCTGGCTGTGTTGTTGTCGATCTGCTCGGAGGCGGACGCGTTCGTCGTGGCCAGCATGACCGAGTTCTCTCCGGTCGCGAAGCTCGCTTTCCTGGTGGTCGGCCCCATGGTTGACCTGAAGCTGATCGCGTTGCAGGTAGGTACGTTCGGCCGTGGGTTCGCGGCGCGGTTCGCCCCGGTGACCTTCGGCCTTGCCGTCGGCGTCAGCGCGCTGGTGGGTTGGTGGCTGCTTTGAGCCGGACGTCGCAGAACCTGACGGTGGCGGTGGTCGGTGCGGCGCTGCTCTGGATCTCGCTGTTCTCCCAGGCATTTCTCAACTACGTCAGGCCGGGGTTCCGTCCGTTCCTGATCGCTGCCGGCGGCTGCCTGGTGGTGCTCGCCGTGGTCGGTGCGATCCGGCATTGGCGCGATCCGGCCGCGCACGGCGACGGCCACGCGCAGGCCTGTGGGCATGGGGGCCACGGGCCGCGTGCGGCGTGGCTGATTTTCCTGCCGGTCCTGACGATCTTCTTCATCGCCCCGCCCGCCCTCGGCTCCTACACGGCGACCCGGGACGGGGAAAGGGAAGTGCTCGGGCGTGTCGACGAGAGCAAGTACCAGAAGCGCAGCCCGTACCCCATGCCGATGGATGTGTGGGAGTTCTACACCCTGGCCCGTGACGGCCGTCACGACATGCTGAGCGGCCAGCCCGTCGAACTCACCGGCATCGTCGTGCCTCGCGAGGAGGGCGGCTGGTACCTGGGCCGCTTCAAGATCTTCTGCTGCGCCGCGGATGCCGCGGCGTTGCGGGTCCGGATCCATGGCAAACCGAGCCCACCCGCCGACACGTGGGTGACCGTCGCGGGTACCTGGGTGCCGCCCGCGAACGGCAAGCGGGTGTCTCAGGGCGTCGACCCCGAACTGTCGGTCACCCGCCTCGAGCGTGTCCCCAAGCCGCTCGAACCCTACGAGTAACGATGCGCGCTCGCCGACGCGTCAGGTCCGGTCGCTTGGGACGCCGCATCGGGATCGCGCTGCTGCTCGTGGCGGTGGTCTTCTTGGCCGCGACGGCGAGGCTGTTCCTTTGGCCGTCGTCGGCCTCGCCCGGGCGCGCCGACGCCGTGGTTCTCTTCGCCGGGGGACGGGGCGAGCGGCTGGAACAGGCGACCGTCCTGATACGCGCGGGTGTCGCCTCCAGGCTGGTCATCTCCAACGGCTGGGACCCGGTCTGGCCGCAGGCCAACCGGCTCTGCCGGGACTGGCCCGGTGTTCAGGTGTACTGCCCAAAGCCCCGACCCGACACCACCCAAGGGGAAGCGCGCACGATCGCCGCCCTGGCCCGCCAGCATGGCTGGCGCTCGCTGGTCCTGGTGACCAGCAGCTACCACGTTCAGCGGGCGCGGCTGTGGTTGCGTCGCTGCCATCAGGGGGAAGTGCACGTCGTCGCGGCGCGTCCGCGCGCCTCGCCGGCCCTCGTGCGGTGGGTGGGCTACGAATGGGTAGCGTTCGTCTCCGCGCTCACCGTGCGCAGGCACTGCCGTTGAGTCATGGCACTCGACACCGCTTCCCAGCGTATGCTTAGGTTAGGCTTACCTTAACCGACGCTGGAGGAGTGTCATGCGTCGCTTGATATCGATCTTTCTGGTGAGCGTGCCGCTGACGCTGGGCCTGGCGGCCTGTGGCGGCGACGATGGGGCCTCGGTGCGCAGCGAGGACACCAGCTCCGGAAGTGCGTCGGGTACTGGGACCGCGGCGGGCAACGGCGTGCCGGACGGGGTGGCGGCCCAGTACGCGACGTTGGAGGAGGAGATCCGCGCCGAGGGCGGGGAGACCCGGTCCGGCGAGTGGCGGATCGCGTACATCGTCGAGCCGGCCGAGCCGTGGTTCGAGCCACGGGACGGTCGCCAGTCGTTCCGGGAACCCGCGGAAGGGGAGACCCATCACATCGAGATCATTCCGTTCGAGGCGGAGACGGGGCGCGTCGTACCCAGCGTGCCGATCCGGCTCGAGGTGGTGGACTCGGCCGGGAAGGTCGTCGACGCGAAGTCGTTGAACCTCTACTACGCCGAGTTCTTCCACTACGCGAACAACTTCGCCGTCCCGGAGGCAGGCACCTATACGTTGCGGGCGACGCTGGAGTCGCCGACCTTCCTGCGGCACGGCGAGAAGGAGGAGGGCCCGACGCTGGCCGAGGGTACTACCGTGACCTTCGACGGGGTGGAGCTCGAGCCGGAGAGCTGACGGCCGCCTCCAGCGGCGGCGGGCTCACGAGCCGTCCGAGGCCCGGCCGAGCCGCGATCATATTCGTCCTCGTTGCGGCGCTGTTCGTGTGGCTGGCCGTCATGATCCGTCGGGGACGCACGTAGGCCGCGCCGACCTCGCCTCCCGGGGCGGGTCCCACCGGCCGCAACCTGACGTCGGCGCCGTCGTTGACCGCCTGGACCAGGCTCTCGGCGTCCAGCCTGCGGACCGGAGCCAGATCGGGATGCTCGGACATCTGGTCCGGCCTATCCGACCCGCTGGGTCAGGCGCTCGATCGCCGCCGCCGCGGCGGCGACGCCGTCCTCGGCGCTCAGCTTCGCCGCGACCGCGCGGGCCCGTTCCGCGTACCCGGGCTCGCTTTTCGCCCGGTCGATCGCCCCGGCGAGGCGGTCGGGGGTGAGGCGTCCGGTCAGCGGAGCCGGCCCCACGCCGATGCCGTGCACCCGCCATCCCCAGAACGTCTGGTCGCCGAGGAACGGCCGAACGATCTGCGGTACGCCCGCGGCCATCGCGGCGGCGACGGTGCCGATTCCGCCGTGGTGGACGGCGAGCGCGGTGCGGGGGAGCAGCCAGTCGTGCGGGGCCTCCCGGAGAACGAGGACGCCGTCGGGTTCGTCGCCCGGCCGAAGGCCTCCCCACCCGGTGGCGAGCACCGCCCGGCGGCCGGTACGGCGGATCGCCCCGAGGACGGTCCGGGTGAGGTCCTCCGGGTCGCGGTTCACCATGCTCCCGAACCCGACGTACACAGGCGGATCGCCGTCCTTCAAGAAACGGGCCAGCCGGTCCGGCGGCGTCCAGGTGGCGGGGGCCGGCAGGGACCAGAAGCCGGTAGGCGCGGCACCGGGCGGCCAGTCGGCCGGCGCCGGCAGCAGGTGTCTGCTCCAGGCGTGGAGCGGTGGGCCGTCGGCGGCTCGGCGCGCCAGGCTCGGTGACCGCCCGGGCAGGCCGAGCGACTCGCTCCGCCAGGCGCGCACCAACCCACGAAAGGGAGTCTCGACGGCGCCGGCAAGCCGCCAGCTTGCCCGGTTGAGGGCACGCGGCAGTCGTACCGGAAAGACGGGCGATGGAAACTCCGCGGTCGGCAGGTAGAGCGGGATGAGCGACGCCAGGACCGACGGAACGCCGAGCTTGTCCGCCACATGCGGGCCGACGAGGGTCTTCGGGTGATAGACGACCACGTCGGCGCCGCGCTCGGCGGCCGCGGCGATGTCGTCGAACATCGGGCGCAGCAGCGACTTGGCGGCTCTGGCCGCGGTGAACGCGGCACGGGCTCCCTTGTCGGCGAGCTCGTCCTGCAGGTCGAGCCAGCGGTCGTCGAGCGGCGCGAACGGGACGTCATGGTCGGCCGCAACCGAGGCGAACCGGCGCGGCCCGGCGACGACCGCGTCGTGGCCGGCGGATGCCAGCCCGCGGGCCAGGGCGACGAACGGCTGAATGTCCCCGCGGCTACCCGCCGTGATCAGCAGTGTCCTCATCGCCCGTCCTTGACCTGGTCCCACTCGTCCAGCAGCTTGGGGAAGCGCTCCGCCATGAAGCCGTACATGTCCCGCATGAGCTCCAGACGCCGGCGACGGACCGGGTCGTCGCCGACGACGGCCAGCCCGCGCTGGGCGAGCGCCTGGAACCCCTCGAACTCCGACATCTTGGCGCGGAAGGCGCGGGCGAACACGTCCCCGGCCAACCGGTAGCGGTCGCGCCGTTCGCCCCTGCGACGGAATCGCTCGACCAGCCCGGCCCCTTCGAGCTGGCGCAGCGCGACGCTCATGCTGCTCTTGGCGACGGCCAGCCCCTCGCACAACTCGGGCGCGTCCGCGTGCCCGGCTTCGCTGGCAAGAAGCCAGCCCATGGCCCGCCCCGCGGTACGGCTCAGGCCGAGCCGCCCGTAGAACAGCCCGGCCTCCTCCACGAAGGCGCTGACCTCGTCCACACACCGAGTATAGCTCGCTTCGTTCGGAACAATCCGAACAGAATGCACTACCGACAGGCCCTCGCCGGGCGGCCGCCCTCGCGTGAGGGGGGTCACCTGGATACCGGGCGCGGCTGGCCCATTTGGGCACTGGGCCTGCCCAAATGGTCGCCCGAACGCCTCTGCGGAGGTAGGGCCAGCCCGGCGGAAGATGGGCTCGCTGGCTTCCGTCGGCGCGGGAATGGCGCGAGGCTCGGCGACCTGGACGGCACAGGGAGTTGTGGCCATGAGCCCACGGCGAGTTCACCATCCGGGCATGGCTGACGAGCCCTTCGCTAGGTTGGTGCCGCCGGCGGACCGAATAGCTCTGTCTGGGAGTCAGCTTGGATCAGTCCTCGCCCGACGTCCGATAGACCGCCCAATGCCCATCGGCGTTACCGCACGGGCTGTGAGTTCTCTGCAGCGTACCGCCGGCAACGCCGCCGTGGCTCAGCTACTGACGTCGGCTCGTAGCGGCACGAGAGCCGACAGGCAGGTGGGGTCGCGCGAGATCGTCCCGGCTCAGGGGCGCAGCGCCATACCGTCGGTTCAGCGAGCGATCGAGGTGAAGGATCCAGGAACCGCTCCGGCCGGAGCGCCCTCCGGCACCACGAATGCGACGGTCGTCGACGGCTACGTCAAGACACTTTGTTCGGACTTCACCGTGTCGGGCGGGAAGGTTGCCCCCGCGGGAGGTACCTGTCCGGTACCCGGTGCGGCGAGCGCCCCGAAATCATGCGGCTGCCTGTGCACGATGCACGACCTCAAAGATCCGGCCGGCGCGTCGATCGCCTGGAAGATCGTCGTCGATGACACGGACTGGCCGCACACCGACCCCACAACTCGGACGGTCACCGTGCATTCGGGGCTCTCCGGCGTCGAATTCGGATACTGGAACAAGAGTTCGCGTCGAATGATGTATCAGAATTGGCGCGTGCTGGCGCACGAGATGTGCGGGCACGCAGGTCTGTTCGCCGCGGGGACGCATCCGAGCGGCCCGGTGCCGAGGCACGGCGGGCGGCCAAGCCACGACCCCACCGTGACGATCGAGAACCAGATCGCCGCAGAGCACGGGATCCCCGCCGCGGATCTACGTGGGCTGTTCGCCGACCCACATCACGGCGAGTCCGGGGTTCCGCAGCTGATGTAGTGGGATAGTCCGCGAGTTCGCGGGTTGACGTGCGGGAACGTGCCGTTGGCTGTTGTGACGGCGTGTATCTAGTGTTCTGAGTCGTTAATTCGGCGGCAGTACGCGGCGAGGGTGTCGAGGATTTCGTCGGCGGTCTTGGCCCAGATGAACGGCTTGGGGTTGTTGTTCCATTTGCCGATCCAGTTGCGCACGTCTGCTTCCAGTTCGG
>WHSR01000009.1 GCA_009379995.1 Streptosporangiales bacterium | reverse complement strand
CGCCCGGCGCGACCAGCGCAGCAGCGTCTCCCGCTCCTCCCCCGACAACACCAGCGGCTCTTTCGGGCGGCCACGTCCAGGCATGACAGAGACCGTACATTATCTCGTCGAACTTCAGGCGCAGGACACTAGGAGCCTGCCGTACAGGGCCTTGGCCGCAGCCAGGTCCCTGACCGGGCAGATGACTGTCTTGATGCCTGACGACATGAAGGGCTCCTCATGCTCGTTGTGTCGCACCGGCTGGGTTTCGCCGGTCAAAGACATGACAGGTCGCGGCGGCGGAATGTGACCGATGGACGAGCACGAGTGGCCCCCGGAGCAGTTCGAGGCGCATCGCATCCGGAACGGCTAACCAGCCAACGCGGCTGCGGCCTCCTGGATGCGGCGCCAGGCCGCCTCGACGTGCCGGCGTTCGGTGAGCGTCGTGCCGATCGCCAGCCGCAGGGTCACCCGGTCGTTGACCTTGGTGTGCGTCAGGTACAGCTCGCCGGACGCGTTGAGTCGTTCCATGAGGGCCGCGTTGGCCTCGTCCGCCTCCTCGCCGCCGCGTAGCCGGAAGCACACGAGGGACAGTGGGTGCGGTGCCGCGATCTCGAACCTCGGGTGGGCACGTACCCACTCGGCGAACTCCTGGGCAGCCGCCACGTGTCCGCGGATGTGCTCGCGCAGCCCCTCCGTCCCGTACCAGCGGATAACCGCCCACAGCTTCAGCGCCCGGAACCGCCGACCCAGCGGGACCTGCCAGTCCCGGTAGTCCACCACCGCGCCGGACTCGGTGGCTGCGTTGCGCAGGTACTCCGGCAGGATCGACAGGGCGCCGATCAGCGGGGCGCGGTCGGCCACGTAGAACGCGTCGCAGTCGAAGTTGGTCAGCAGCCACTTGTGTGGGTTGGTGCAGTACGAGTCGGCGTACCCGACCCCGTCGTTGATCCACCGCAGCTCCGGGCAGACGGCGGCCACACCCGCGTACGCCGCGTCGACGTGCAGCCAGATCCCATGTTCCCGGCACACCTCGCCGATCTCGCCGACCGGGTCGATGGCGGAGGTGGAGGTGGTGCCCACGGTGGCGACCGCCATCACCGGGATGATCCCGGCCCTTTGGTCGGCCTCGATCGCCTCGCGCAGGCCGGCGACGTCCATCGCCAGCGTCGTGGGGTCTACAGGTATCTCGCGCACGGCGGGCGCGCCGAGACCGGCGATGATCGAAGCCTTGACAAGAGCGGAGTGCACCTGGGTTGAGGCGTACACCGCGTAGCCTTCACGGTCCCTGTCCCCCTGCCCTTCGGGCCCCCCCGCGCCCCGGACACCCTCGTGCCGCGCCGCGCCGCCGGTCGCCCGGTGCAGCGCGGCGAGCAGCGCGAGCAGTATGGAGCTGGACGCGGTGTCCTGGATCACCCCGCCGCCCGGCCCGTCGGAGCGGAACGCGGCCGGCAGGTCGAGCAGCTCGGCGAGCCAGTCCAGCACGTGCTGTTCCAGCTCGGTGCAGGCCGGACTGGTCGCCCAGAGCATGCCCTGCACGCCGAGTCCTGCCGAGAGGAGGTCGGCGAGGATGGCCGGACCCGAGGCGTTCGACGGGAAGTAGGCGAAGAAGCTCGGGTGCTGCCAGTGCGTGATCCCGGGCAGAACTACCTTCTCCAGGTCGGCGAGCACTGCCTCGAACGGTTCGCCGCGCTCCGGCGGCCGTGCCGGCAGCTGCGCGCGGACCTCGCCCGGCGAGACCTGGGACAGCACCGGGTACGACTCGATGCGCTCCAGATAGTCGGCGATCCAGTCCACGGCGAGCCGGCCGTAGGTTCGGAACTCCTCGGGGGTCATGTGTGCGCTCACACCCGACACGCTAGATGTGCGTCTCGTGAGCGCGACACGCCGGTAGCGGTTTCTATCGAAATCTACGGTCGGCGCTAGACGCACGAATAGATTCCGATGCGTGGACCCGGTACGGAACCCGTACGCGCCGGGCGCCGGGCAGCGCCCGCCCGAGCTGGCCGGCCGCGGCCGGGAGCTGAACCAGTTCGAGGTCGTCCTGGAGCGCGTCGCCCGGGAACGGCCCGAGCGCAGCCTGATCCTCATCGGGCTGCGCGGCGTCGGCAAGACGGTGCTGCTCAACGCGTTCCGGTCGATGGCGATCCAGCGACTGTGGGGCACCGGCAAGATCGAGGCTCGCCCCGACCAGTCGATCCGCCGACCGGTCGCGGGTGCCCTGCACATGGCGGTACGCGAGCTCGCGCCCCGGCACCGCGCCCCGGACCGGATCGACGCGTTCCTCGGTGTGCTCAAGGCCTTTGTGCTCTGTCAGCAGGACCGTGACTCCCGGAAGGCCGCCGCTCGGTGGCAACCGGGCATCGACGTGCCGGCCGCGCGTGGGAGGGCGGACTCCGGCGACCTCGAGATCGACCTCACCGAGCTGTTCGTGGACGCCGCCTCGGTGGCCACCGACGTGGGTGTGGGCATCGCGCTCTTCGTCGACGAGATGCAGGACGTCGCGCCCGCCGACATCTCCGCGCTGTGCACGGCCTGCCACGAGCTGTCCCAGATCGGCGGCCCGCTCATCGTCGTCGGGGCCGGCCTGCCGCACCTGCCCACCGTGCTGTCGGCGAGCAAGAGCTACTCGGAGCGGCTGTTCCGGTACGTACGCATCGACCGGCTCGACCGGGACGCCGCGGACTACGCGCTGGTCGCACCGGCCGAGCGGGAGGGTGTTGAGTTCAAGTCGGAGGCCCTCGACGCGCTCTACCGGGCGGCCGACGGCTACCCGTACTTCGTCCAGTCGTACGGCAAGATGACCTGGGACGCCGCTCCGGCCAGCCCGATTACCCCGGACGACGTGTGGGTCGCGTCGCCGGAAGCGGAGGCCGAGCTGGCCGTCGGGTTCTTCGGCAGCAGGTACGAGCGGGCCACGCCGGCCGAACGCGAGTACATGCGCGCGATGGCCTCGCTGGGCGACGAGCCCGTGCCCACCGCCAGGATCGCCGACGTACTCGAACGCAAGCCGTCGAGCGTGTCTCCGGCCAGGGACAGCCTGATCAAGAAGGGCCTGATCTACAGCGCCGAGCGGGGCCTGGTGGCGTTCACCGTCCCGCACTTCGGCAAGTTTCTGCGGTCCCAGCCGACCTAGCGGGCGCGGGCCCGGGATCTCGGGCTCTCTAAGGTTTTCTAGGGTCTCGGCTAGATCCCCGTAGAGATCGGTCGAAAACTGCGATCCTTGCGATGTACAGCAGGCATACGGGGAGAACCCAGGAAATCTTCAGCGGGGTCACATCTTGCGGCTCCATCTTTGGGAGGAGACAGACCCGCTCCCGTGGAGTGACGTTGCGTGGCACCGACTACCGATACGGTGGCGCGTGCGTGATGGACGCCGTGAAGTGGAGGTACACCGCGGGGGTGCGGAAGCTGCGGAAACGAACGAGACGGCACCGTAGGCGACGCACGCGAGCACCCGACGAGTGGGCGGAGATGCGAACGAGAAGCAACCGTGCGTGAGGGAGAGGGCGAGGAGTTCCGCGACTACGTCGCGGCGCGCGGTGCTGCCCTGCTGCGGACGGCGTACCTGCTCACCGGCGACCACGCGGAGGCGGAGGACCTGCTGCAGACGGTGCTGGCCAAGACCTACCTTGCCTGGGGCAGGATCCAGGATCGGGGCGCCCTCGACTCCTACGTGCGCCGGGCCATGGTCAACACGCACATCTCCTGGTGGCGGCGGCGCAGGATCGAGGAGTACCCCACCGACGTCCTACCCGACGTACCCGTGGCCGACCCGACGCTGCATACCGACCTGCGCGAGGCGCTGTGGCGGGCCCTGGCCCGGCTCCCGAGGCGACAGCGCGTCGCGGTGGTGCTCCGGTACTACGAGGACCTCACCGAGTCGGAGGTCGCCCAGACGCTGGGGGTGAGCGTGGGCACGGTGAAGAGCACGGTCTCGCGCGCGGTCGCCAAGCTGCGGGAGGACCTCGGGCTGCGCGGGGAGGAAGAGGAGGAAGAGGAGGAAGAGGAGGCCCGCTACCCGAGGAGGCCTCCCTCCAGGCCGGCGCCCACCGACATGTAGGGGCAGCGCCTACTGACAAGTAGGCCGCTCGCGTGAACAATGCGAACGAGAGAGCGAAGATCCGAGTCCGGAGGTGGCCCGTGCAGAGCACCATGATGGACTACCCGCTGACCATCACCACGATCATGCGTCACGGCACTACCGTGCACGGGGATTCCGAGGTCATTACCTTCACCGGGACGGGTACCCGTCGTGCCACGTACGCCGAGGTTGGGCGCCGGGCGGCGCGGCTGGCGAACGCGCTGTGGCGTCTCGGCGTCACCGGAGACCAGCGCGTCGCCACGTTCATGTGGAACAACCAGGAGCACCTGGAGGTCTACCTGGCTGTCCCGTCCATGGGCGCGGTGCTGCACACGCTCAACGTTCGGCTCTTCCCGGACCAGGTCACCTACGTGGCCAACCACGCCGAGGACGAGATCGTGGTGGTGGACGCCACCCTCATCCCGCTGCTCGCCCGGGTGCTGGCGGAGATGAAGACCGTACGCCACGTTCTTGTGGTGGGCGAGGGCGACACGACGCCGCTGCAGGGGGCCGGCAAGGAGGTGCACTCTTACGAGGGGCTGCTGGCCGCGGAGTCGGAGACCTTCGACTGGCCGACCGACCTGGACGAGCGGTCGGCGGCGGCGATGTGCTACACCAGCGGCACCACCGGCAACCCGAAGGGGGTCGTCTACAGCCACCGGTCGACGTACCTGCACTCGATGGGTGCGTGCATGGGCGACGCTATGGCGCTCGCCCCGACCGACACGGTGCTGGCGGTGGTGCCGATGTTCCACGCCAACGCGTGGGGGTTGCCGTACGCGGCGCTCATGGTCGGTACCAGCCTGCTGATGCCCGACCGTTTTCTGCAGCCCGAGCCGTTGGTGCGGATGATCGAGGCCGAGCGGCCCACGTTTTCGGGTGCGGTGCCGACGATCTGGAGCGAGGTGCTGCGCTACGCCCGCGAGCACGGCTCGGACCTGTCGTCGATGCGGATGGTGATCTGCGGCGGTTCGGCGGTGCCGCAGTCCCTGATGGAGGCGTTCGAGGACGACTTCGGTGTGCCCATCATCCAGGCCTGGGGAATGACCGAGACCTCGCCGCTGGGCAGCGTCGCTCGGCCGCCGCGCGGTCTGCCGCCCGAGGCGCAGTGGGCGTACCGGACCACCGCGGGACGGCTGGCGTGTGCGGTCGAGAGCCGGCTCGTCGGCGACGACGGGCAGCCGCTGCCGCACGATGGGAAGGCCGTCGGCGAGCTGGAGGTACGGGGGCCGTGGGTGACCGCGTCGTACCACAAGGACGACGACCCGGAGAAGTTCCACGAGGGGTGGCTGCGTACCGGGGATGTGGGCACGCTGGATCCCCGCGGGTTCATTCGGCTCACCGACCGGTCCAAGGACGTCATCAAGTCCGGTGGTGAGTGGATTTCCTCGGTGGAGCTGGAGAACCTGCTCATGGCGCACCCGGACGTGTTGGAGGCCGCGGTCATCGGCGTGCCGGACGAGAAGTGGCAGGAGCGGCCGATGGCGCTGGTGGTGCGCCGCGAGGGCGCCGACGTCTCCGCTGAGCAGCTACGCGAGCTGCTCGCCGACAAGGTCGCCAAGTGGCAGCTTCCCGAGCGTTGGTCGTTCATCGACGAGGTCCCGAAGACCAGCGTCGGCAAGTTCTCCAAGACAACACTCCGGAGGATGTACCACGAAGGAGCCTTCGACATCATCCGGGTGGATTGATCCGGCGAACCGCCTGACCGGCAAGACCGTCTGAGGCAGCAGCCCGCCGGCGATGTACTACGCGATCACTCAGACCCGGACGAGCACCTGGGTTACCCGCACGGCTGCCCCGGTCCGGGCCGGGACGTACCCGGGAGATGCCTCCTGATGGGGTCGAGCTCACCGTGTGCAAAGCGGCCGCTATCAGGCGAGACGTGACGAAGCGGTCGGCGCGGAGATCCCCGAGGATAGGTGGGGGCTCGGGTTCGTCGCCGGCCTCGCCCACCGTACGGGCCGGGTGACCTGGTTCGAACGCGAATGGTAAGCGCACCAAATGAGACCTTCGACCTGGACGCTACCCCGGTTGCACCGCACACGCCGCCGTTCAGGTCGACCCCGGTCGGGCCGGGTTTGGAGCATCCTCCCACGCTCCCCGGCCCGGCCGGCACCCAAGGCTCCCAGCCGGAGAAGCGGAAGTGGCAGCACACCATGGAATGCCCTTCTCCGGCTGGGCCGCAATCCCCTCGGCCGGGAGTCGGTACACACCTCCGGAGCAGAGCCTCCCGGCCGAGGCCAACACGTCGCGGCCCCGGGCCCGGTGACGCGCCCCTATCCCCTCGGGGGACGAGTCGAGGGGGACCTCCGGGGCCGCGGCGACCCGTGGGAGGAAAGGGAGGAATGGCTCATGTGGATGAGACGTAGGCTGCCGTTAGGAAGGAGAGCCGATGGACAGGCAGGAACTCGAAGCCGAGCGGGAACAGCTTTGGGGCCGGCTGGAGAGGTTGTCCAAGCCGTACCAGCAGACATCCCGCAGCCTCAACTTCCCGGAGACATGCAGGACGCTCCACGAAGCCGTCCAGCTTTACCACGACGCGCTCGACCGGCACGGCGGCCACACGCGACTGATCCTGGGCATCGCGCAACTGCTTTGCGACGTCGCCGAGGACGTGGAATCAGAACTGCGGAGCCTGCCCGACTACCCGAAGGACCTCCTCGACAACGACGGCTGGACCGGGTACGGGCCGCTGGACGGCGGTCGGCGCTCCTGGTTTCGACGCTTGCGGTCATAGCCGCCAGTTCTCCCCCGAGCTGCGCAGGCGGCGGCTATGAGGGCGGAACGACGGCATGCGAGTTCGAGAACCCGCAGCACGTGCACATCTCCGGGGCTGAACTGCGGAGGAGCGGCCAGAAGCACATCATCGGCAAGGTGGTGTACCACTGCCGCAGAGTCGTGGAGCTGCACGAGATGCGGATGGTCCTACAACGCGAGACGCCAGCCGGCTGGCGGAAGGTCGTCGGCGACACCGACAACACCATCCCTCCCCCCAGCGGGCGCGCGCGGGAGGGTAGGGTCGTCTTCCCCGACTGCATTACCGGGACGTGGCGGATGTGGGTGCGGGCCAAGACCGTCTACCAAGGCAAGAGGTACAGGTCGCCGAAGGTGTACAGCGCCCCGAACTACGTCGATTGTGAAGCCTGACCCGAACACGACGAAGAACCGGCCCCGCTCCAGGTGAGGGGAACGGGGCCGGGTCTTCTGTGTTGTGAGGGGGGTCAGCCGGTCGCCGGGCGCTTCGGTGCCTCGGCCTGGGACACCCGGCCGCGACGCCGAGCCCAGCATGGTCGAGACCACCGCGCGCAACGTGCCCGGCATCGACGTGCGGGTCGCCGTCCTGCCGGAGCTGCCGCTGCCGTCTGCGTACTTCGACGCGGTGGTCGGCAACTTCGTCATCAACCCGAGCCGGCGGCCGTGGCTGCGCGGTGCTCGCGGACGCGGTCCAGCCATTCCGCCAGCAGGGCGGTAAGCAGCCCGACCTGCTCGTGTGGGAGCCCATGGCCGGCGCGGTCCAGCACGGCAAAGGTGGCGCGCGGGTAGTGCTCCAGCAGGTGCCAGGACCCGGCGTGGCCGACGATGGCGTCCTGGCGGCCGGCCAGGATCAGCGTCGGGTTGGTGTACGCCGGCCCCTGCTCGGGCGCCGTCCGCAACTGCCACCGCTCGAAGATCCGCGCCAGGGCTGCATGGTCGGCGAGGGCCACGCCCGGCACCACCGTCTCCTGGAACCGCCGCAGCGTCGCCGGGGTCTGTACGACCAGGTAGTTGCGAAACTCGTCCTGCATCGCGGGCTCCAGCGCGGCGTCCAGGTCCAAGTCGTCGGCGACGTGCAGGACGACGTGCTCGGGGACATCCACCTCCTCGGCGCGCACCTGCTCCCCGACGAGCGGGCAGATCAGCGCCAGCCCCGCGACCTGCCTGGGCCGCCGGCTGGCGATCGCCCGGGCCAGGTAGCCGCCGTAGGATTGGCCAACCACCAGGAACGCCTGCTCCCCGATGACCGCGTCGACCAGGGCGAGCAGCGTGTCCAGGACGTCGTCGGCGCTGTTGATGGTCTCGGGGGCGGGAGTGCGGCCCATGCCGGGCAGGTCAGGGTAGATGCGCCGGTACCCGGCCCGGTCCGCGAACAGCGGCTCCAGGCTCCCGCTGATCTCGCGATGGTCGACGTCCATGCCATGCAGCGCCAGAACGGGGGTGCCGCTGCCGTGTTCGGTATAGTGCACCGGAATGCCGTTGACGGTCGCGAGCGCGGCGTCCGACATGTCGGAACACCTCTCCTGGTTGGATCTCCTGTCACAGGATTAGACCGCGGCAGCGCGGAAAACTCATCGGCGCGATCGGCCTGAGCCACGGCTACGATGGCAGGGCAGGTTAGCTGCAACCGGCCACATCGCGCGTCTCGTCGTAACCCTCCGTGCTGGGAAGGATGATGTCATGCCCTCGCCCGTCGAGCCTCCCTCGGGGACTCGTGACTTCCTGGCGGGAGAGGTACGCAGACGAGAGGCAGCCTTCGCGAGGATCCGTGAGGTCTTCGAGCGGTACGGCTTCGACCCGTTGCAGACCCCGGCGTTCGAGCGCCTGGACGTGCTGGCCGGCAAGTACGGCGACGAAGGCGACAAGCTGATCTTCAAGATCCTGCGCCGCGGTGAGTGGGAGGCGACCGGCGAGGCCGATCTCGCGCTGCGCTACGACATGACAGTGCCGCTGGCTCGGGTGGTCGCCGGGTACGGCAGCCAGCTACCTACGCCGTACAAGCGGTACGCGATCGGCCCGGTGTGGCGCGCGGACCGCCCGGGCAAGGGTCGGTTCCGCGAGTTCGCGCAGTGTGACGTGGACGTGGTGGGCTCGTCGTCCCCCGTCGCGGACGCCGAGGTGGTGGCCGCGGTCGCCGACGCACTCGACGCGGTCGGCCTGGGCGAGTTCCGGTTCCTGGTGAACTCCCGCAACGCGCTGGCCGGGCTACTGGAGTCCTACGAGGTGCCCGCGCCGCTGGGCGGCGGTGTGCTGATCACGCTGGACAAGCTGGACAAGCTCCCGCCCGACCAAGTCGCCGCCGAGCTGGAGGAACGCGGCCTGTCTCCGGACACGGCCAAGGTCCTTGTCGCCGATCTCATCGCCGACGACGCGGTCGAACGGATGCGGTCGATGCTGGCCGGCAGCGAGCGGGGGCAGGAGGGTCTGGCGGAGATCGACCGGTTCCTGGAGCTTGCGGGCGACCCCGTCGGGCCCGGGCGGTTGGTGTTCACCCCTCGGCTGGTGCGTGGGCTGGACTACTACACCGGGATCATCTGGGAGGTCGAGTCGCCAGGCATGCCCGGGTCGATCGCCTCCGGCGGCCGGTACGACAACCTCGTCGCTGCGCTCGGCGGCCCCGACGTTCCCGCCACCGGTGGGTCGCTGGGGCTCGAACGGATCCTCGCGGCCCTGCCGGACGGTGGGGACGAGGAGGGCCGGCTCGATGTGGCGGTTACGATCATGGACGAGGAGTCCGCACCCGAGCTGACCGGGCTCGCCGTCCAGCTCCGCCGCGCCGGCCTGCGCACCGGCGTGTACCTGGGATCGAGCGGGAAGCTGGGCCGGCAGCTGAAGTGGGCCGCCGACCAGCGGGCCCGCTTGGCGCTGATCTACGGCCCGGAGGAGCGCGCCGCACGGGAGATCACGGTCCGCGACATGGACTCCGGGGCGCAGTCCCGAGTACCGGTCGCCGACATCGCCGAGCACCTGACGCAGCGGGCCTGACGCAGCGCACCTGAAGCTATGCCTTGGTGACCTTGATGCTCACCGGGGCGCCGGTCACCCCGTCGGTGGTAGCGGCCAGCTGGTACGTCCCCGGCCGCAGGTCGTCCGGCACGACGAACGTCAGCGTGCCCTTCGACGAGGCGTAGTCGGTCGCGCGGGTGACCGTGGTGTCGGTGTCCGGGTTGGTCAGGCCGACCGTGCTGTCCTCCCCGAACCCGGTCCCGTGCACGGTTACCGTGCCGCCTCGGCGTACCGACTCTGGGTCGATCGACGTGATCGCCGGCAGGTACGTGTAGCCCCCGTCCGCCGTCGCCGTACCGCCCGGTCCGGTCACCTTCACCGCCACCTGACCCACCCGATCGCGGTTCGGCGCGGTCACCACCAGCCGCCCGTCGCTCGCGGACCGGGTCGCGGCCGGTACGCCGCCGAAGGACGCGTTCGCCTTCCGGAGCCCGGATCCGCTGATCGTGACCTTGGTCCCGGTCGGTCCGGTCGGCCCGGCGTCCGGGGACAGCGCGACCACCGTTGGCGGACTCGGTGTCGGCGACGGCGTGGGTGACGGTGGAGTCGGCGAGGGCGGAGTCGGCGAGGGCGGAGACGGCGAAGGGGGCGAGGGCGAGGTGCTGGGCTTACCGGGCGAGCCGGTGGGCGAGGAGCTGTCGGACGGAGAGCCGCCCGATGGGGAGCCCCTGCCCGTCGACGGGCTGGAGCTCGCGCCCGGCTCGGCAGCGGGTGGGCGGCCGACGGTGGCCGGCGGCAGGTCGCCGTCCAGCGGCTTCGGCGGCCGGCCGGCAGCGACGATCGGACCGGTCGGCTCGCCGCCGTTCCGGTACGCCGCGGCGAGCGCGAGCACCAGGTCCACGTACGAGCTGGACTGGTTGTAGCGGTACACCGCGGCCCGAAGCTGCGCCGGGTCGTTCAGGTTCACCGGTCCGGCGCACAGGTAGCGGCCGGCGGACAGGGCCGCGTCGTAGAGGTTCCCGGGGTCGGCCGCGCCGTCGTCGTTGCCGTCCGCGCCGACCGCGCGCCACGTACCGGGCAGGAACTGCATAGGCCCGACGGCGCGGTCGAAGCTGGTGTCGCTGTCGAAGGACCCGCCGTCGGTGTCGCTGATCAGCGCCACTCCGGCACCGTTCAACGGCGGCCCGAGGATGGCGGCGACACCCCGCCGTCGCGTGCGACGGTCGAGCCGCCGTGCCGGCCGTGGTCGGACTCGACCCGGCCGATTGCCGCCAGCAGTGACCAGTGCAGGTTGCACCCGGGGTCGAGGCGGTTCACCAGGGCGGCGGCGGACCGGTACGCGTTCAGCGCCACCACGGGGATCCCGGTGCTGGTCAGCTCGGTCGGCACCGCGTACGACGCCCTCTCTATCCGGTGCAGCGACGGCGAAGGGGCCGCCGAGTACGGCGCCGGAGGCTTCCACACCTGCGCGGTCGGCACGTCCCTCGCGGCGTTGGCCGGAAGGGTCGCCTGGTCGGCGGTCGCCGAGGTCATGCCGACGTACGACAGAGCCAGCAGCGCGCCGAGCCACCACGCCCGCCGTATCACCCCTGTCACCCCTTGCCGAGATCGCCAGAGATGCCCGTCTCCCTCCAGGGTCACTCGCCTCCGGCGCCGATGGAACCCCCTCGAGGTGAAGAAACCGTGCCGAACCCGGAGGGCGGCGGCCACGCGGGGTGGGTGACGGCGCCCCCCGGCTCACCCGGCGAGCCCTTGTCCTGGAATACAACGAGAATGCCGCACGCTTGTCGGCGCCTCCATGGTCGGGCCCCGGCATTCCTCCGTACGTTTGACACGACCTCCGATCCTCTTTGGCCGCGAGCAGGAACATAGGGGTGTTATTCGATGGTCAAACCCATCCTGCAGCTTTATCCGGTAATACCGGCGACCCGCGAAGAGCGCGCCAAGATGCGCCCCATAGGCCGGCATCGAGAGCGCTATCAGGAGCTACTCAAAGAGTGGCACGACATCGTTCGCGTCGCCGACCAGATGGGTTTCTGGGGTGTGTCGACGATCGAGCACCATTTCCACTCCGAGGGCTACGAGGTCGGGCCGAACCCGGGCATCCTGAACGCCTACTGGGCGGCGATCACCCAAAACGTGCGGGTCGGGCAGCTCGGTTACGTGATGAGTGCGCAGAACCCGATACGCGTCGCCGAGGAGGTGGCGATCCTCGACCACCTGACCCAGGGGCGCATGTTCGTCGGATTCGCCCGCGGCTACCAGGCACGATGGACGAACATCCTGGGTCAGCACCTCGGAACCCGCGCGACCCTTTCCCCCTCCGGGCTGACGGACGAGAAGAAGGCGGAGCTCACCGACGACGAGCTGACCCGCCGCCGCAGCGACGACCAGGTGAACCGGGAGATCTTCGAGGAACAGGTCGACCTCGTCCTGCAGATGTGGGCCGAGGACAGCGTGTCCTGGAAGGGGCGCTGGCAGATCCCGTATCCCTACGAGGACGGGATCGACTGGACCATGACGGCCACCAAGGAGATCGGCGCGCCGGGCGAGATGGACGACGACAACCGTGTCCGGCGGGTGAGCGCCGTGCCCGCGATGTACAGCGAGCCGCATCCACCGATCTTCGTCTCCAGCAACGCCAGCCGAGAGACCGTGGAGTACTGCGGCCCCCGCGGCTTCGTGCCCACGTACTTCTCGCCGATCGCGCGGGCGGCGACCTACGGCGACGCCTACGTGACCGCGGCGCGGCGCGGCGACCGCGAGTACGCCCTCGGGCAAAACCAGGCCCTCGTGCGCTGGGGACAGATGGGCAGCAGCGAGGCGGATGCCCGCCGGGCCGTCGAGGCCCACGACGTGGATATCTTCCGGGACCTGTACGCCGGAACGACGCCCATGTCCTTCGACCCGAACGATCCAGTCGCTTCGGTGCTGAATTCCGGGCTGTGGCAGGTCGGAACTCCGGAACAGGTACGGGACCAATATGTCGAGCTGTGGCGACAGCTGCCGGCCGAGTACGTGGTGCTCATCTACCACTTCGCGCAGATGCCAAAGGAACGCGTAATCGAGAACATGGCAATGTTCATGGAGCACGTGAAGCCGGCTCTCGACGAACTCACGGCACACTACGAGCGGTAAGACCCGCAGACCGGACAGCCCGTAAAGGGGGTCAGCCGTGCAACCACAGGACCGCGGAGCGGCGAAGGTCCCGTTCGACGGGGACCACATCGTGTACGACTACATCGATAAGTACTCGAACTGGGGGCGCTGGGGCGACGACGACCAGCTCGGCGCCCTCAACCTGGTGGGGCCGCAGGAGATCGTCGTCGCCGCCGGACTCGTCCGCCAGGGCAAGGTCATCTCGTTGACCCTGCCGTACGACCTGAAGGGTCCGCAGACCGGCGCGTTCCGGCCGAACCCGCACAACATGATGACGGCGACCGGAACCGACTATCTGGCGGGCGCGCAGGATCCGCTGCCGGGGCGCTGGGGGGCGGCGAAGGGTTTCGGGTACGCCGACGACATCGTCATCCTGCCGAACCAGGCCGGCACCCAATGGGACGGCCTGGCGCACATCTTCTGGCAGGGAAAGATGTGGAACGGCCACGATGCCGGCCACGTCACCGCGAACGGCGCCGCCCGGTGCGGGGTCGAGCACTGGCGGGAGCGGTTCGTCATGCGGGGTGTACTGCTCGACGTGGCGCGCCACAAGGGCCTCGACGCCCTGGAACCGGGCTACGCGATCACCTCCGACGATCTCGACGAGACCGCGGCGAGGCAGCGGGTGGAGGTACGCCGCGGGGACGCGCTCATCATCCGCACCGGCCAGCTCGAGGAGCGCCGGGGCCGGTGGGGTGACTACAGCGGCGGCCCCGCACCCGGCCTGTCCCTGCATACCGCTCCGTGGCTCGCCGAGCACGAGGTCGCGGCCCTCGCCACCGACACGTGGGGGTGCGAGGTGCGGCCGAACGAGGTGGACGTCTTCCAGCCCTTGCACATCGTTGCCTTCGTCCACATGGGGATCCCGTTCGGGGAGATCTTCGACCTCGAACGCCTCGGACAGGACTGTGCCGAGGACGGTGTCTACGAGTTCTTCCTCAATGCCCCCATCCTCCCGATCACCGGCGCGGCGGGGTCCCCGGTGAACGCCCTGGCGGTGAAGTAGCGCCCGGCCATCAACCACAGGAGGGATGTTCCTCATGAGACTCGGTTTCGCACTACCCCACGTCGGCCCGGTGGCGACCCGCGACAACATCCGCGCGGTAGCGATGGAGGCGGAAAGACTGGGCTACGACTCGCTGTGGACCCTGGAGCGGCTCCTCAAGCCGGTGAACGCGAAGACGCCGTACCCCGGGGCCGCGGACGGGAAGCTGGACGACCAGTACCACACGGTCTACGAGCACCTGTCGGTTCTCACCTACGTGGCCGCGATCACGTCCAGGGTTCGGCTCGGGGTGAGCGTGGTGAACCTTCCGTACCACCACCCGGTCACGCTGGCGAAGCGCATCGCCACCGTGGACCAGCTCAGCGGGGGCCGGATCACCCTCGGCATCGGCCTCGGCTGGTCCGAGGACGAGGCCGACGCGACGAACACGCCGTTCAAGCAGCGCGGGAAGATCGGCGACGAGGCGATCCGCGTCCTCAAGGCGCTGTGGGCGCCGGATCCGGTGGAGTTCCACGGCAAGTACTTCGACGTGGCCTCCTGCGAGTTCGGGCCGAAACCGGTCCAGCAGCCGCATCCTCCGCTCGTCATCGGGGCGTTCGCGCCGGTCGCGCTGCAGCGGGCGGGCCGGCTGGCGGACGGGTTCACCGGTTGCTGCGCGCCCGTCGACGTCCTTCTCGACTTCAAGGGGCAGTTCGAGCGGGCCGCTGCCGATGCCGGTAGGGACCCGGCGACGCTGCCGACGGTCATCAGGTGCCTGGTCAACCGCACCGACGAGCCGATCACCGACGAGGGCAGGCCCGTCGCGTGGGGTACCTGGGAGCAGATTCGGGACGACCTCGTCCGCCTGAAGGAGGGTGGGGTCGACGAGGCTTTCTTCGACGTCTCGTTCGTCAAAGACAACACCGACCGCAGCAGCGTGCTCGGCTACCTGGAGCGGTTCCGCGGGATCGTGGAGGAGCCGGTCTCCGCGTAGGCCAAGAAGGCCGGCGGTCAGGTGATCTCGCGGATCATCAGGGCGAGCTTCACCTGAAGGCGGTCCTCGTCCTTCCCGAGGGCGACGCCGAGTAGCTGCTCGGCCCGGTGGATCCGGTACCGGACCGTGTTGGGGTGGACGAACAGCTCCTCTCCGGCCGACGTCGCTGACCCGCCCGCGTCGAGGAAGACGCGAAGCGTACGCAGCAGCTCGCCGCCGTGCTTGGCCTCGTACCGCTCGAGCGGATCGAGCAGGTCCTCGGCGAACCGAGCCAGCTCGGCCGGCTGGGAGACGTTGAGCAGGATCCGGTAGACGCCGAGGCGGCGCACGTCGACGATCCCGTCTCCCCGGGTGTGCGCGGTCGCGAGGGACAGGGCCCGGCGCGCGCTGTCATACGCGCTCGGGTAGTCGTCGACCTTTTCGCACTCCGGTGATATGGCCACGCTCATCGCCCGGCCCGCGGGGTGACGCAGGGCGCGCACCAGAAGCTTGGCCACTTCGGTAGGTGACCGACCTCCGCCACGGTCTTCGGCCGCGGGGAACAGCACGATCGCCTCACTCGAACCGGGGCCTCCCCGTACGGTCGCGACAGCGGGCACCGACACTTCCCCCAGCACCTGCTGCACCCGCCCCAGCAGCACCCGGGCGCGGAGTTCCCGGGTGGAATCGTCAGCGCCGTCGGAGGAGGCGGGACCCGAGCCCGGTACCGACCCGGCGACCAGCAGAACGTGAGGCTTCCGCAGGTCGGTGCCGAGACGCCGGCCGCGTTCCAGGACGGCGGAGGCGTCGACGCGGTCCCGGTGCACCAACAGCTCGTCGAGGAAGTCGCGGGACGCCCGCCATCCGGCCTCCTGGGCGGTCCGCCGTTTGGAGATCACCAGTGCCACGACGATGGCCGCCCGCTCGACGATCCGCCGTTCCGCCGGGGTGTGCGGCTCGCCAGCCCTCGGCCGTACCGCCCACAGCCGGGCGACTTCCTCGCCGGCCAGCAGTACCGGCACGACCAGGGCGGGAAGGCCGGCACCGCGCTCGCTGACCGGAATCCTGCGGGCATGGGCGAACGGTACGTACCCGCCGTCCTCCGCGGAACCGCCCGGCGGCTCGGGTGCACCCACGACATGGCGCAGCAGGGCCTCCGGTAGGTCCCGGGAAGACGCGGCAGTGACGGTGTCGTGTTCGTCGGTGATCAACACGATCGAGGAGGTGGTACGGGCTAGCGAGAACGTCAGATCGTCGAGATCCCGGTCCTGCAGGACGAGCCGCATCAGCTCTCCGTGGGCCCGCTCCGCGGTCCGGAGAACGTCCTGCTGCTCGCGGAGCGTACGGTTCAGGCTGTCCAGCCGCGCGATCCGCGCGCGTTCGGTGGAGTGCAGGGTCGCGGCCTCGATGGCAAGGGCCGCCTGGTTGGCGAGGGTCTCCATGAAGACGACGTCCTCGCCGGAGAAGTCCCGCGGCACCCGGGTGTAGCAGTTCAGCGCGCCCAGCGTGCCCCGCGAGGTGATCAAGGGCAGCGACAGCAGCGAGCGGTTGCCCTGTTCATGGGCGACCGCCTCCCACGGGGCGCAGCTTGTCGCTTCCCACACGTCCTTGATGTGGACCGGGCGCTGGTAGCGGAAGGCGCGGCTGGTCGGGGCCTCCCCCTGATCACTCGGCCCGATCCGGATCGGGCGGCGCGCGTTGATCTCCCGGATGTACTCGGGGCGCATACCGCACGAACCCACGATCAGCAGCGCGGTGCGTTGCTCGTTCGGCAGCAGGATCGCGCTGAAGTCGTAACCGGTGAGGTCACAGGTAGTGCTGGCTATGACGTCGGCCAACTCGCTCCGCGGCGCGCCCTCGTTGACCTTTCGTGCGATGCCGGACAGGCCGTCGAGCCATGCCCGCAGCTCGGCCCGGACGTCGCGGCCGAGTTCGAGGACTCCCTGTCCCATGGCGATCCACCCCCTCGCCGTCGGCCCGCGCTGGGTTGGTCCGCTCCCTCTCCCGAGTGGACCGCACCGAAGCGAAAGAGGCAAGATCCCCGTCCTGGTCCGGGGGTGTTGTCCCGCGGCGTGGCCGCGTCAGGTCGCCGGAGGTGAGTCCTCGTCGCGGCCCCTGGCCTCGACGCCCGCCCATTCCTCCAGGTGCGTGATGAGCGAGGTGAAGTCGGAGTCCTCGCCGCCGCGTGCGAGCGCGTACATCCAGAGCTGGCGGACGGACTCGGCGACCCACATCGGCAGGCGGAGCTGGTTGGCCTGCTCGGAGAGGAGCTCCAGATCCTTGTACATCAGCCCGGTAGTGAACCCGTGCGCGAACTTTCGGGTGAGGACCGAGCGCGGGAACTTGTCGGCGGTGGCGCTGTTCCTTCCGGTGCCGGAGTTGAAGACGTCGATCATCACCTGGGCATCGAGGCCGGCCTTGAGGCCAAACACGACTGCCTCCGACGTGGCCGCCATCGCGGTGGCCGACAGGTAGTTGTTGGCCACCTTCATCGCCTGGCCGAGCCCGGGCTCGGTGCCCACGTGGAAGACGTTCCCCAGCACGTCCAGGATTGGCTTCACCGACTCGAACACGGTCGGGTCGGCCGCCGCCATCACGGCGAGCGTCCCGTCCCACGCGCCGCGGATACCGCCGCTCACCGGCGAGTCGACGGTACTGATACCCCGTGACGAGAGTGCGTCGCTGATGGCACGTACGGTCCCGCCGCCGGTGGTGGACAGCTCGATCCATGTGGTGAGCCGTTCCGCCTTCGCCAGGCCGGCCTCCCCCAGCGTCACTTCACGGACGACGGCCGGGCTGGGCAGGCTGGTCAGAACGATCTCGGTCCGATCGGCCACCTCGGCCGGCGACGCCGCCACGGTCGCGCCCTCTGCCTCCGCCCGCGCACGGGCCTCGGCGCTCACGTCCGCGACGATCAGCTCGTGGCCGGCCTCGATCAGCCGGTGGATCATCGGAAGGCCCATGTTCCCCACTCCGACGAACCCCAACGTTGACCTCATGCGCGCTCCTCGCCTCGTCGCCTCGGAGAACAGCGTCCCCCGACGTGGCCGCACCAATCGCCGTCCTCGTCCTGATAAGGACATATTGTATGACCGCCATATTGACAGACACGGCGCTGGGCATCACGATGTTGCGAGCTTCGGCCTGATGAGATCTCGGCCGCCCGGGGGGAAGCTGACCAGCCAGTTTCGCGCCCCTTCACGCTCGGTTGGGGGATCTGATGTCCAGTACAGCCGCAATCCCCGAAAGCTCGCCGGCGGTCCGCCGGAAGGCGGCGGTAGCGACCGGTACCGGCAACTTCATGGAGTGGTTCGACTTCGCCGTCTACGGCTTCGTCGCGACCAGCATCGGACGGGCCTTTTTCCCGACGGAAAGCCCGACCATTTCGCTGTTGTCGGCGCTGGCCGTTTTCGGCGTGGCGTTCTTCCTCCGGCCGCTCGGCGGGTTCATCCTGGGCTGGGTCGGCGACCGGTTCGGACGACGCCCCGCCCTCGCCACGTCAATCATCATCATGGGTGTGGCCACGACGCTGATCGCCGCCCTGCCAACCTACGCCACGATCGGTGTCGCCGCACCGGTCCTGCTCGTCGTGCTGCGCTGCCTGCAGGGCCTGTCGGTCGGTGGCGAATGGACCAGCTCGTCCGCGTTCCTTGTGGAACAGGCGCCGGGGCACCGTCGAGGGTTGTACGCGAGCGTGATCTCCATGACCGCCGCGCTCGGCGGCCTCGCCGGCGGCCTCGCGGGCCTCCTGTTGAGCCTCTCCATGAGCAGCGAGGCGCTGGACGCGTGGGGCTGGCGGATGCCGTTCCTGGTCGCTGCGCCGCTGACGGCCGTTGGCCTGTACCTCCGGCTCAAGTTGGACGAAACGCCAGTCTTCCAGCAGCTGCGGCGCGAGGAACGGGTGTCCAGGAACCCTATACGCAGCGCGAGTAGCCGGAACTGGCGGCAGATCGGGCTGGTCCTCGCCGCGGCGAGCGTCATGGGCCTGGGTTACTACTACCTGGTCACCTTCACGGTGAATTTCCTCTCCGAGAACGCCGGCTTCACCCGGACGAGCGCGCTCGTGTTCGTCTCAATCGGGTTGGCGATCTACGCAATGCTCTGCCCGTTCGCCGGCCTGCTGTCCGACCGCATCGGCCGCCGACCCGTGCTCATCGCGGGGTCCGCTGGGTTCCTTGTCCTCGGGGTTCCCGCGTTCGCTCTCATGGGGCAGGGTTCCGTTGGGCTCGCCCTCACCGCCCTGATTCTGCTCGCGGTGTGCGAGGCGTTGGCCAACGTGCCGACAGTCGCGGCGCTGGTCGAGCTCTTCCCGCCGTCGACGCGGGTCACCGGAAGCGCCATCGGCTACAACCTCGGTCTCGCGTTCATCGCCGGACCGGGTCCGTTCATCGGCGGGGCGCTCGTGGCGGCGACGGGGCTCGGCATTTCCCCCGCCTTCTACCTCTGCGGGGTCGCCCTCCTCGGCGGCGTCGTCCTGCTCGCGTTCCTCCCCGAGACCGGGCGGGTCGCCCTCGCAGCCGACGAGCCGCTGCACGCGGAGCGTCCCGAGCCAACGACGACCACATGACCGCCAGCGACGCACGAGGGAGCACGCCTCTATGAAGATCCATCGCGGCCGTCTGCCGGGTGCGGCGTCCGAGAACCGCACGGAGACGTTCACCGGAACGGTCTGGGGAGACCCGATACTGGCCGAGGCCCCGGCGCTGTCCGCCAATACCGTCTGCTTCATGCCGGGGGGCCGTACGTACTGGCACAGCCATGGCGGCGGCCAGATTCTCGTCGTGACGCACGGGCGTGGCTTCGTGCAGAACCGCGACGACGAGAGGTCCCTTATCTCGCCGGGCGACGTCGTCTACGTCCCGCCCGGCGAGGAACACTGGCATGGCGCCGCCGACGACAGCCTGCTCGTGCACGTGGCGATCTCGCTCGGGCCGACGCAATGGCTGAGTGAGGTCGAGGAAGAGCAGTATCGGCGCGTGGTGGCCGTGGGCAGCTAGCGATGGACGATTCGACCAGACAGAAGATCTCGGCCGACCCTGTGCTCCTGTCGCTGCCGCGGATGGAGAATCGCAGGTTCCTGCTGACGCTCGGCGACGAGCGCGTTCTCGTCTCGACGGGGGATGAGGTCACGGTCCGGTCGGGTGTGGACATCAACGACTCGTGGGACTTCGAGTTCGTAATGTCCGACGACGCGTGGCGCAAGTACCGCAGTGCCGTACCGCCGCCCGGGTACAACACGGCGCAGGCACTGGTGGCCAACCTCGGCGCGGACATCGTCACCGGAGACCGGCTGTGCTGGGCCCACTGCTCCCCGGTCGTCGAGCGGGTGCTCCAGATACTCGCGGGAAAGAGCGAGCCGCCCGCCGAGCGGAGCGCCCGACTGCCGGAAACCAGCCGCATCACCGGCCACTACGTCCCGGTGACGATCGAGGACACGACCTACCGCGTCTACTACGAAACGGCGGGTTCCGGCATCCCGCTCGTCTGCCTGCACACCGCGGGTTCGGACAGCAGGCAGTACCACCACATCCTGGAGGACCCGGAGCTCAGCGACGGGTTCGAGCTCTACGCGTTCGACCTCCCCTGGCATGGGCGCTCGAACCCACCACCGGACTGGAGGAGCCGTACCTACCGGCTCGAGGTTGGGTGGTACGCGGAGGCGGTGTTGGCCTTCGCGGCAACGCTCGGCCTGCACCAACCGGCGCTCCTGGGGTGTTCGATGGGCGGCTCGCTCGGCCTGTACCTCGCCAGCAGGCACGGCGACGCGTTCCGCGCGGTCATCTCGCTCGAGGGCGGCTTCGGGAACCCCAGGCGCCGGGTGACCTGGACCCGGCACATGGAGGTGGACCACAGCCTGTTCCTGTCCACCTGGGTGGCCGGCCTCATGTCGCCGGCCAGCCCGCCGGACCTGCGGGACCAGGTGCTCTGGGAGTACTGCCAGTCCGGAGCCGGCGTGTACAACGGCGACACCGCCTTCTTCGCCACCTTCCCCACCATCGCCGACGATCTCGGCCCGGCGAAGTGCCCGCTGTACGTCTTCAGTGGCGAGTACGACTACTCGTCGACTCCCGAGATGAGCGAGGCCGCGGCCCGTAGGCTCGGCGGCCGGTTCATCCTGATGGAAGGCATGGGCCACTTCCCGATGGCGGAAGATCCCGTACGCTTCCGGGACTTCATCGCCCCGGTGCTCGACGAGATCCGGATGAACCGATGAATGGGCCATTCACCCGGACCTAGCCGCTAGGGCACAAATGACTCAGTAACAGTTCCGGTGTGTGTTGCATCACTGTACGGCGGAGCTCAAGCAACTGGGCCACATCCGGATCGGCTGTCCACACACGAGCGACGCCCCGCTCTCTCTTGGGAGGCGGGGCGTCGTCGCGTTGGTGTACGCGCCTCTTAGCGTAGTGCGTCGGCCAGCTCGGTAACGGCTGGATGGTCTGGCCACTTCTCGGTCAGGCGAGCGTGCAGTCGGCTCAGTTGCCGAAGCATCCGGGCTGATTCGGTGATGCGCGCGATTGTGGTCGCCTCCAGCGCGATGGCGCAGGCTCGGTCGGGTGCGTCGGCCTGCATGTGGGCGATCGCGAGGTGGTAGAGGTACTCGATGGCCCACTCCGAGCGGCGGGCGTCCTCGTCGAGTCCGCCCAGCCCGGCCGTCAGCAGCCGGATCGCTTCGTCGTTGTATCGCGGGTCGTCGCGACCGAGGTAGCGGTACGCCCAGCCGCGTTCCAGCAGGAAGAAGGGCGGTGTGTAGTAGTAGATCCACGGCGGCGGATCCCCACCGTCCAGGGCGGCGACTTCGGCGAGTTCGGCGGCCTGGTCGAGCTTCCGGACAGCCGCCTCGGTCTCGCCCATCACGGCGAGCCCGCGGCCTTCCTGGTGAGCGTCGTAGGCGCGCTGCCCCACCCATACCGCCGGGTCCCGTTGCGCGGCCTGCGACAGTCCCACCATCGGCCCGATCTGGCCGAGCAAGTACGCCAGATGTCCCCGGAAGGACAAGACAGTCGCGGCCATCGTGGTGTCGCCCGTCTCGGCCGCCCATTCGGCGGCCCGGTCGTACCACGCGCGGGCCTCGCCGGCCCGCTCCGTGTTCGTGTTCAGCCAGCCCGCGAACTCCGCCCACTGGGCCGCAACGTCCAAGACGCGGGGACGCACCGGGCCGCGCGCCTGGATCACCACGGCTTCGAGCGTGGCAAGCTGCGCCCGCACCGGCGCGACAAGCGGCGCAGAGCCGACGCGATCCTCCAGGCGACGCTGCTCGGCCAGAATCGCGGCGAGCGAGTCCACGGCCCGCAGATCGAGACGAGACGGAGCCCTCGCGGCCTGCGCCAGCCTTTCCTCGTCATCCGGGGTGATGGAGCCACCGTTGGGCTGCACGACCGCAAGTCCCGCGTCCGCGCCGTTCTCCCGCTTGGGTCGGGCTGGCACGAGCGCGGCGAGTTCTCCCCTGGCGTCGAGGATGTCGTCAAGGAGGCGGGCGAGTTCGTGGGATGGTTTCTCGCGTCCGCTCCGCAGCTTGGAGACGTGGCCGGGGTCGCAGGGCACCTTGCGCGCCAGCGCCCGCACGCCGATGCCGCGCCGATCCATGAGCGCCCGCAGCCGCTCGGCGAAGCTCGCGTACACCACCGCTCCAAGGGCGTCTCGCCTAGGTGTTGAGATCCGCTGCGCAACGTCGGCCCAACACTCAGCACCTACACGCTAGCGCGGTACCTGCTCGACAGTGGAAGACATGGTGTGCCTACACGCGCAGCCGCGCCCGCCTGCGATGGTGGACGACCGCCGCGACCTGCCGAGCGCCCGCGCCCGGTGTCGGCTGGCGCTGCTGGAGGCGCTGTCGGGGAGGCTAGTCGACCTCGATGTCCCGCACGTCGTGAAACACCACACCGAGAACACCGCGCCATCCGACCCGAGCGAGCGCACCATCCCTGCGCTGATCATCGGCGACGAGTGGGCGCGCGTCCGGGTGCTGTATTGGGACGGCGAGCCGTTTTTCACCGTCTGGGACGCGTACACCCGCTACCCGACCGACGAGGCGGGCGTCGACCGGCTGGCCGTGGTGCTGGCCGGGCAGTGGCACGACCAATCGAGCGCACACGCAAGGTTGCCCCATGTCCGGTCAGCTCGGTGAGCCCGTCGGCGAGGTCGCCGCCTACCGCCCGGACTGGGTCGTCTGGTGGGGCAAGCTCACCGGCTCCTATTGGGCGATGCCGAACTGGCCGGGCGCGCCGCGCGAGATGGTCGAGGCCCCCGACGTGGCGATCCTGGACGAACGCATGACCGAGGTCGAAGACCGGTACCCACGACGCTCGGAGGTGACATGGCGGGGGCAGATGCAGGCACCCGCTGAGATCCGCGTGCGCCGTTGAGATCGACGACCACGACATGTAGGGGAGTGTGTTGATCATGACGACCAAAGAGAAAGACGACATCTCGGCACCTGTCGCGGTTCTGCTGCTGTTCCTGGCGTTCGCGTTAGCGGCCGGCGGGTTACAGGGCGGCATCGGCGGCGGCGACAACGACCGAAACGGCGGCCAGTCCACCTCGGACGACCCGTGCGACGGCGAGGATCGGGACCATGTTGTCAGGGTGTGGTTCGGGTCCGGAGGCATGATCCGGCTCCGCTGCGGCACCGAGGATGGCGACCCCGGCGGATACCGGCACATCAGGCGCGGCCACATGAGCAGCAAAACCAACTGGCGCAACGTGGTCCGCTGCATCGGCAACACCATCACCAGCGGAGCCTACCGGCAGGGGTTTAGCGGCGACCCCGGCCGGGTGATGCGTGACTTCTACACTTGGGAATACGCGCCTGGGAAGAAGGCGGAAGTGGTCGTCAACATCCGCACCGGCAACGTCATAACAGCGCATCCAGGGCGCGGCGGAAGCTGGTCCCGATGCGCCGGGAGGTGACCACGATGACCGACGTTCGCGCCTTCTTCGCCCAGGCGATCCGCGACGAGCAGCAGATGGTGCGGAACATGACGGACCCGGAGCCCGAGTGGCGGTGGTTCGGGAGCCTGGAGCTGGAGGACGTCACCGTCGAGGGCGACATCGCCACCTTCGCGTGGCGCGACCCGGCGGACGGCACGCGGCACGGCTGGCGGTATCGGTTCCGCACCCGTGGCGAGATGGAAGCCGTGGGCTGGCGCTGCTGGGAGGAGTTTCAGACCAGCGAGCCCACCGAGCCGGACGAGAACGGCGTCCGCTGGTGGGGCGTCCACCAGTGGGTAGACGGAGAGCTGATCCTGGACAGGGGTCGCATCGCCGGTCCGTCCGAGTAACCGGCTCCGCCGCTAGTCAACGCCGCGTGAGCATCCCCGGCATCGGCTGAGGGTGGCATCCTCGTCACGGGCTGGTGTCCTGGTCGGCCGGTTCTGTGAGCTTGGAGATTGGTACGCCGAGGATGGCGGCGATGGCGGCGAGGTCGGGGACTGATAGCGGGGTGTCGCCGGAGAGTCGGCGAGAGAGGTAGGCGCGGGAGACGCCGAGCTTTTCGGCGAGCGCGCTGTGGCTGATGCGCTGGCGCGCCAACTCGGCCCGGATCTCGGCCGCAACGATGCTGTCCGGCCGCGCCGCAGGAGCCAGCACCACGGCAACCCAGTTCCTCAGTCGCCACCGGCGCACGCTGGTGATCTCAGCGGTCGCCGTCTTCACGCTCGCCGTCGCGGGCGTCGCGACAGCGGCGATCATGTACGAAGACGCGGGGATCACGGCCTGCAAGGCGCTGGCAGCCGACGCGAAAGAGAACGCCAACGCCGACAAGCCGATCACCAAGCAGGAGTACCGGGGAAGCCCGCGGTCTCTTCCAGAAGTCCCGCCACGACGACATCAAGGACGCCGGGACGGCATTCATGGATGCCGCCTGGCAGACGACGAAGATCGTCGAGACCGATCCCATGGCGGCGTTCGCGATGATCGGCACCGTCACCCAGACCTACAGCGAGCTGGCCGGCGCGTGCGACAACCACGGCGTGCAGATCCTATCGATCGCCGAGATGATGGGATCGTCCGACCCCGGGGCGCTGACCGGCGACGCCGCCGTCGAGCCGACCCCGGCAATTACCACCGCGCGGGTGGGCGAGACGTTCACCTACAACGGGCTCCGTGTGACTCTGTCGGACGTTGAGGTCTCCGACACCGTCGCCAGCGAGTACAGCGACGGCACCACGTACCAGGTGGAGTCCGCGAACGGAGTATGGGTGACCGCGAAGCTGGAGATCGTCAACACCTCGAAGGAAGCGGCCCCGATCGAGACGGAGAGCGTGCCGCCGCCGGCGCTCTCTCATGTACTGCAACCGCGTGCTCGGCGTATCGCTTGGCCTCGGTGTAGTCCCTGGTGTTGCCGGTTTGTTCACCGAGCCACACATAGGCCGATGCAGGGTAGGCGGTCATGGCGTAATCGGCTAGGGCTGCAGTGTCGATGCCGAACCGGGTGGGCGCACGTGCCGGCAGCCGCTCGTGCAGCTCCCGCGCCTCCGAAAGAAGCTCGACGCACTCCTCCCGACGCCCGAGCCGCGCGTATGCCCGGCCAGCTTGGGCACGCAAACGCACCGCGAGCGGGTGCGAGGCTGGGACGCGGGCGATGCCCTTGTGCGCCGCCGTCACCGCCCGCTCCGGCTGGCCGGTATACAGCGCGATCGACGCCATGGCGTCGGTGGCCCACGCACAAAGCTCGTCATGTCCAGCCTGGTGGGCGTGCTCGTGGCAGTCGATCGCGAATGCCTCGGCCGTCAGCGGATCGCCGAGATCGTGTGCCAACCAGGCGAGGACCTCCGACAGCCAGCCGGCATAGACGTAAAGCTCCCGGGCCTCCTTGAGCGTGTGGGAGCCATGGACTAGCTCTTCTACCCGTATCCGGTACGCGCGGGTGATCGCGAATAGCTCTGTGGGTGGCTCGGTGGAATACGACCGGTCAAGTTCGGCGACTACGGCCTCAAGGTGCTGAAGCGTGCCTGGCCCGACTGCGGAGATACTGGCCAGGCGCGTGAACTCCATCGCCTCGGCCGCAGCTTGCCTGAGCACCCGACGAAGCGCGTCCGGGGCGAGGGGAGCCACCAGTGCCAGCTTCAGGGCATCCCGACGTTTCGTAGGATCAACCTCTTCTGACAGGGGTCGTTCGTTGTGCGTGCGAAGGGTCACGGCGAGTTCCCCGCCAGCGTTGAGGATGTCGTCGAGAAGGCGCGCGAGTTCGGGGGACGGTTTCTCCCGTCCGTTCCGCAGGCGGGAGATGTAGCCGGGGTCGCAGGGCACCTTGCGCGCCAGTGCGCGCACGCCGATGCCGCGCTCGTACATCAGCGCGCGTAACCGGTCACCGAAGCTCGCGTACACCGTCGCTCGCAGGACCTATCGCTCGGGAGTGTTGAGGGCCGTTACTCAACGCCCCGGCAACACTCAACGTCTACACGGTAGCGCGGGCATGTGTCCACAGTGGATCACATGGTGTACGCGCACGCGCGGCCGTGCTCGTCCAGCGTGGTGGATGAGCGTAGTGACCTGTGGAGCATCCGCGCCCGGTGTCGGCTGGAGCTGCTGGAGGCGCTGTCCGCGAGGCTGGCCGATCTCGGCGTGCCGCACCTGGTGAAGCGACACACTGACAACGCCGCGCCATCCGACCCGAGCGAGCGGACCATCCCGGCGCTGATCATCGGCGGCGAGTGGGCGCGGGTCCGGGTGCTGTATTGGGACGGCCGGCCGTTCTTCACCGTCTGGGACACCTACACCCGCTACCCGACCGACGAGGCGGGTGTCGAGCGGCTGGCCGTGGTGTTGGCCGGACAGTGGCACGACACCAGGCGAGCGTCCGCGCGGATCGGCGGTGACTACATAGGAGGTCGTCATGGCGACCACCAAGAAGGAAGATGACATCTCGGCGCCCATCGCGATCCTGGTGCTGTTCTTCGCGTTCGCGTTGGCGGCCGGCGGCGGGTTAGGCGGCGGCGGTGGAGGCGAGGGAGGCGACCGGGGCAGTCAGTCGGCGTCGGAGGACCCGTGCGACGGCCAGGATCGGGACCACGTTGTCAAGACGTGGTTCACGGCACACGGGATCGTGCGGCTGCGGTGTGGCGACGAGGACAGCATGGGGTATCGGCACCTGCGCCGCAAAGGCATCGGCGGCTGGGATGATGCGATGGATTGTATCGGGCGTGCTCTCGGCGAAGGCACCTACCGACGCGGCAAGCCCGGTGTGTCCTCCCGGACGGTGCGGGACCAGTGGTCGCTGCGCCTGGCCGGCCAGCGTAACCCCACCAAGGTGCTGGTCGACGTCGATACCGGGAATCTGTTGACCGTCCTCGTGAATACGAGTAGCTGGACGAAGTGCGCGGAGGGAGCCTTGCGATGAGCGCCCCGGAGGAGGAATTCGCCTTCTGGATGAACGACCTGCAACGCGGTGACTTCTATGCCGACGCCACCGACCGGTGGAACTGGTTCGCGCGATTGCGGCTGGAATCCGTCACCATCGATGAGAACCGGGTCGTGTCGTTCGTGTGGCGCGACATCGACGGCCAGCGGTACGGCTGGAGGTGGAAGGCACCCGCGCCGCCGGCGAGCCTCAAGCTCGGCGACACCGACATGGATTATCTGCTGGTCGAAGACATTCAGGAGACCAATCCCACCGAGCCGGACGAAAACGGCGTGCGGTGGCTCGGTGTGGTGCGCCGTGACCCGCGCGACTGGGACGACGACCGAACCTAGCGCGGTACCGTTCCAAGGGCCTCGTCCGGGTGTTGAGGTTCGCTGCGCAACGTCGGCGCAACACTCAACGTCTACACGCTAGCGCGACGCTGCCCCGACAGTAGAGCGCATGTTGTGGGCTACCGATCACCAAGCGGCGGCCGACGCGCTCGCGAAGGAGCTGGCCGCACGCGGGTACGACGTCCACGTCGTCGCCACGAATGAGCTGACCGTCGTCACCCTTCAAAATCGCTTGCCCGTCTGGGTGACCGCCGAAGGGTACGCATGGCGGCTCGGCCCCGACCTGAAGAACTGGCGACGATTCTCACCCGACACCCCCGTCGTCGAGGTCGCGGACCGGGCGAATCGCCCGCTACCGGCGTCTACCCGGCCAGGACGACGAGCGGTGACCGGCGACCTTCTCGACTCCGGTCCGGGCGCTCGACCCCTGCCGCCGCCAGCGCGTCCGCCACTCCTGGCATGGCGCGCTGCGCGTCGGTCAGCGGGTCGGTGGGCACCCTCAGCGTACCCGGCAAGATCAATAACTACTGTTTACACAGGTAACAGGGCTTGCCTACTGTTGAATGGCCCATTCATCGGAGTCATCGGCCGGATGACCGGGGGCAGCCCTCCAGGGGCGGGCCGTCCATGGCGCAGTGAAGCTCCCGGCGGGGCCGGGTGGCCTCGGCGCGATGCAGTGCTGGCCGGCGGATCGTCGCCAGGGCCAGCAGGCCGCCGACGACCGCCAGCCCGGCCGTGATGAGCATCGCCACGAGGAAGCCGGCCCCGAAGGCCTCCGGGTCCCGGTAGGCGTCCCCGGTGATGCCGGCGGCCAGCGGTATGACCGCGACGGCGACGAGCTGGGCGGTGCGGGCGACAGCGTTGTTCACCCCGGACGCCACGCCGGCGTGCCTCTCGTCGGCGGCGGCGAGCACCGTAGCGGTCAGCGGCGCCACCGTGGTGGCCAGGCCGAGGCCCAGTACGAGCACCGCCGGCAGCACCGAGCCCAGGTAGCTGTCGCCCGGACCGATGCGAATCATCAGCACGAATCCGGCGGCCATCAGAAGCGGGCCGACAGTCATCTGTGGGCGTGGGCCGATCCGCTGCGCGAGCTCCCCAGAACGCGCCGACAGCGCCAGCATGAGCAGGGTGACGGGCAACGCGGCCGCGCCGGCCTGCAGCGCCGTGTAGCCCAGCACCTGCTGGAGCTGCACGACGAGCAGGAAGAAGACGGCGCCGAGCCCCGCGTACACCGCCGCCGTCACCAGGTTCGCCGCGGTGAACTGGGACGAGGAGAAGATGCCCGGCGGCAGCATCGGATGGGAGCTTCGGCGCTCGACCGTCACGAAGCCGGCCAGCGCGGCGGCGCCGGCCACCGCGGCGGCGATCACCGATGGCGCCCCGAAGCCGCGCTCGCCGGCGGTGATCAGCGCGTAGGTGAGGCCGCCGAGTCCGGTCGCCGCGAGCAGGGCACCCGCCGCGTCGAGCCGCGGGCCCGAGGGATCGCGGGACTCCGGCACGTGCCGGGCACCGATCGCGACGATGCCGGCCGCGAGCGGCAGGTTGAGTACGAAGATCAGCCGCCACGACCCGGCGTCGATCAGCCAGCCACCCACGAACGGTCCAATCGCCGTCGCCACGCCGGTCAGGCCCGACCAGGCGCCGATCGCCCGGGCCCGGTCCTGCTGGCGGAAGGTGGCCTCGATGATCGCCAGGCTTCCCGGTGTCAGCAGCGCGCCGCCGATGCCCTGGGCGATACGGGCGAGGACGAGCATGGGTACGTTGACGGCCAGGGCGCAGAGTGCGGACGCGAGGGCGAACCACACGACGCCGACCTGGAACATCCGCAGCCTTCCGTAGCGGTCACCCAGCGCGCCGCTCAACAGGATCAGCGCGGACAGCGTCAGCATGTACCCGTTGAGGATCCACTGCAGGCCGGCCATGCTGGCGCCGAACTCCTCGCCGATCGCCGGCAGCGCCACGTTGACCACAGTCCCGTCGAGGAAGGCCATCCCCGATCCGGCCACCATCGCGCCCAGGACCCACCGTCCCTGCGGGGAGGAAAGGGCCAAGAGTGCGCCGAGTCCCTGCCCGCCGTTCGCTCGAGTATCGGCGTCCATGCCTGCTCCCGCCTCTGCGTTGAGGTCACGATTGACTCGGCAAACAACGTGCCTGGAGCTACACCTTCCCCCACGGGAGCGGACAGGATCCGCCCTGAGAGAACAAAGGACGCCGCTGCGAGGTCCGGTTAGCCGCGCGGTGCGTACATGATGATGGCGACGCCGAGCAGGCAGATGCCGGCACCGATGAGGTCGAAGCGGTCGGGACGGAACTTGTCCACGACAACGCCCACCACAGGCCGCGGTGTTCGCGCCAGCCCTGCCAGACCAGCCGCCGCCTGTACGCCGCTCGGCCCTGACGGTCAACAGGACCACACCGCCTTCCTTGCTGGGCGGTTCGGACGCGGGGATCATGGGACCGACCGGCCGGAGGGGAGGGCATGGGAAGGGGCACGGGAGGGCAGATGCCACCGCTGCTGCGGATCGAGGGCCTGCACACGCGGATCGATCTCCGGCGCACGACGGTGCGCGCGGTCGACGGGGTAAGCCTGGAGGTGCAGCCGGGAGAGACGCTGGGCCTGGTCGGCGAGTCCGGCTGCGGCAAGACGATGACCGCGCTGTCGGTGATGCGTCTGCTGCCTCCCGGCGGCCACGTCACGGGTGGTCGGATCGTCCTGGACGGCACCGACCTGACCACGCTGTCCGACGACCAGATGCGCCACGTGCGGGGCAACGACATTGGGATGATCTTCCAGGACCCGATGACCTCGCTGAACCCAACGATCCGGATCGGTGCGCAGATCGCCGAATCGATGCTGCTGCACCGGGACGTCTCGAGGAAGGAGGCGCTGGATCGGGCGATCGAGGTGCTGCGGCTGGTCGGCATGCCGCATCCCGAGGAGCGGGCGGGCGACTACCCGCACCAGCTATCCGGCGGCATGCGGCAGCGTGTGATGATCGCGATGGCGCTGGCCTGCGAACCCAAGCTGCTCATCGCCGACGAACCCACCACCGCCCTGGATGTCACGATCCAGAAGCAGATACTCGAACTCATCGACGACCTGCGCCGGCGGTTGGGCATGGCGGTGATCCTGGTCACGCACGATCTCGGCGTCATCGCCGGTCGCGCCGACCGGGTCGCGGTGATGTACGCCGGCCGGGTGGTGGAGACGACCGACACCGAGACGTTGTACGCCAACGCCCGCCATCCGTACACCGAGGCGCTGTTCACCGGCTTGCCGGAGAACGCCGCCGAGACCAGGCGCCGGCTTTACAGCATCCCCGGGCTGCCACCGGACCTGACCAACCCACCGTCCGGCTGCCGGTTCGCCCCCCGCTGCCGCTACGCCACGCACGAGTGCCGCGACGTCGACCCAACGCTCGACGGAGATGTGCCGGATCACCTGTTCGCCTGCATCCACCCGGTGGGCCGGCCCGAGGTCAGCGAGCCCTCGGCGCGGGACCACGTGCGGTACCGGCTTCTCCGCGACGGCGGGGCCGGTGAGGCGGCGTCCGAGGTCGGTTCGAACGACCGAGCGGAGCCGTTGCTCGAGGTCGATCACGTCGTCAAGGACTTCCCGGTTACCGCGGGTGCCGTGCTGCAGCGCAGGGTGGGCAGGGTCTCCGCCGTCGCCGACGTCACCTTCGACGTGCCGCGCGGTAGTACCTTCGGGCTCGTCGGCGAGTCCGGGTGCGGCAAGACGACGGTTGGTCGGCTCGTCGTCGGGCTGGAGCGACCGAGCGCGGGAACCGTACGCGTCGAGGGCCAGGAGTTCTCCCGGGTGCGCGGCCGGGCGCTGCGCCAGCTGTGTCGTGGCGTGCAGCTGATGTTCCAGGACTCCTACGGCTCGCTGGACCCGCGGATGCGGGTCGGCGGGATCCTGCGCGAGCCGCTGGTCATCCAGGGCATCGGCTCCCGTCGAGAACAGGAACGGCGGGTAGCGGAGCTGCTCGATGAGGTCGGCCTGCCCCGCCGGGCGGTGGACCGTTATCCGCACGAGTTCTCCGGCGGGCAGCGGCAGCGCGTCGGCCTCGCCCGCGCGCTCACCCTGAACCCCCAGCTGGTCGTCGCCGACGAGCCGGTCTCCGCGCTGGATGTGTCCATCCAGGCGCAGATCCTCAACCTGATGCAGGACCTGCAACGCCGGCACGGCCTCACGTACGTGATCATCTCGCACGACCTGTCGGTGATCCGGTACCTCTCCGACACCATCGGCGTGATGTACCTCGGCAAGCTCGTCGAGATCGGCCCGGCCGACTCGGTGTACGAGCGGCCCCGACATCCCTACACGCGCGGGTTGATCGATACTGTCCCCGCCGCCGACCCCTGGCGGGAGAAGGAGAAGCGGGCGGTGGGGGTCACCGGCGAGCTGCCCAGCGCGATCCACCCGCCGTCCGGTTGCCGTTTCCGTACTCGCTGTCCATTTGCCGAGGAGGTCTGCGCCCACGAGGAGCCGCAGCTGCGTGCCCTGGGGACGGATGGACACCGCGCGGCCTGCCATTTTCCCCTCGGGCCGGCGGCATGACGGGACCTGACGAGATGGAAGAGGTCGTGTCGATCTGCTCCGGGCTCGTGGCCCTCGACACGACGAACTTCGGCGACGCGGAGTCGCGGGGCGAGCGGGAGGCCGCTGAGTATGTCGCGGCGCTGCTCGCCGACGCACGCCTCGAGCCACAGGTGCTGGAGTCGGCCGACCGGCGCGCGAACGTCGTCTGCCAGGTGCCCGGCTCGGACCCCGACGCCGCCGGGCTGCTGGTACACGGGCACCTGGACGTCGTGCCCGCCGATGCGGCCGGCTGGACGGTGCCGCCGTTCTCGGGTGAGGTTCGGGACGGCGAGGTGTGGGGCCGCGGCGCTATCGACATGAAGCACCTGATCGCTTCGACGCTGACGGTCGTACGGAACTGGTCGCGCCGGGGCCTGCGGCCTCGCCGCGATCTCGTGCTCGCGTTCGTGGCGGACGAGGAGGACGGCGGCAGGTACGGCGCGCACTGGCTTGTCGACGAGCACCCGGACCTGCTCACCGGCGTAACGGAGGCGATCGGCGAGGGCGGCGGTTACACCGTGTACCTCCCGGACGGGTCCCGGGTCTACCCGCTCGGCACCGGCGAACGCGGTGCCGCATGGACGAGGCTCCGGGCGGTCGGCACCGCGGGTCACGGATCGCGGCCAACACGGGACAACCCGGTGGCCCGGGTCGCGGCGGCCGTCACCCGGATCGGCGGGTACGAGTGGCCGGTACGGCTCGCCCCCGCCGTAAAGGCGCTCCTGGGGGCGCTGGAGGATGTCATCGGGCAGAGGATCGACCCGGCCAACCTCGATCCCGTGCGACCGGCGCTCGGCCGGGCCGCCGACCTGGTCGAGGGCGTGCTGCGCAACAGTGCCAGCCCCACCATGCTGGAGGCCGGGTACAAGGTGAATGTCATCCCCGCCGTCGCCACGGCGTTCGTGGACGGGCGGATGCTCCCCGGCTTCGAGGACGAGTTCACCACTACCCTGCGCGCCCTGGCTGGCGACGACGTCGAGGTCGACTTCGTGCGCAGGTCGTCGCCGATACAGGCACCGCTTACCGGCGGCGTTGTCGATGCAGCGGTCAAGACGATCGCCGCCGAGGATCCGGACGGCGTCGTGGTGCCCAACTGCGCAACGGGCGGCAGTGACGCCAAGGCGTTCGGCCGCCTCGGCATCGCCTGCTACGGGTTCGCGCCCCTGTGGTTTCCTCCGAGCTTCGACCACCGGTCGTTGGTCCACGGGATCGACGAGCGGGTTCCGGTGAGCGCGCTCGAGTTCGGCGCCCGCGTACTGGACCGCTTCCTGCGGACCTGCTAATCCGCGAAGGCACGTAACATACGTGCTCCACGTGATACACGTGGTAATGTGGATGGCCGGCGCGGGGAGGAGGGTGTGGTGAAGCAGAATCTGACCGTGCAATTGGAGACCGAGACGATCCGCAAGGCCAAGGTGCTGGCCGCGCGTCGCTCCATCTCCGTCAGCCGTCTCGTGGCCGACGAGCTGGAGCGTCTTGTCGGCGAGGATGAGCGCTACCAGGCAGCCGAGCGGGAGGCGCTCGCTCACCTGGAGACCGGCTTCCACCTGGGTGGCGGACGACTGCCCAGCCGTGAGGAGCTTCATGAGCGCTGAGACGTGCTTCGTCGACACCAACGTGCTCGTCTACGCCTACGACGCGGATGCCGGGCGCCGCCACGACATTGCGGCTGAGCTGCTCACCCGGCTGTGGAGATCGCGTACCGGGGCCATCAGCACCCAGGTCCTGCAGGAGTTCTATGTCAACGTGACGCGCAAGCTGCCGCAGCCACTCGATCGTGTCACGGCACGTGGCGTGCTGTGGACCTATCGGGCCTGGCCGGTGCATTCGGCAAGCGTCGACGACGTGATGGGCGCCGCGGAGCTGGAGGAGCGCGAACAACTCTCCTTTTGGGATGCCTTGATTATTGTCAGCGCGGTCCGTTCGGGAGCGGCGCGCCTGCTTACCGAGGACATGCAGGAGGGGCGGCGCATCTCGGGCGTCCTGATCGAAAACCCCTTCAGCGAGTGAAAGGGGAGGCGCAACGGGTGTTCGACCTGGTGGTGCGCGGCGGGACCGTGTACGGGGCGGGCGACGCCCCGTCGCCCGCGGACGTCGCCGTCGTCGGTGACCGGATCGCGGCGGTCGGGCGGCTCGACGGAGCGGAGGCGATCACGGAGATCGACGCGGCCGGGAAGGCAGTGGCTCCCGGCTTCATCAACATCCTCAGCCACTCGTACTTCACGATCCTGCACGACCCGCGGTCGCTCGGCGAGCTGACTCAGGGCGTCACCACGCAGGTGTTCGGCGAGGGCTCCACGATGGGTCCGCTCACCCCGGCAATGAAGGAGGAGTTGGAGCGCCGCCACGCCGACCTGTCGCTGCGGGTGAGCTGGAGCCGCCTGTCCGAGTACCTCGCGCACGTCGAGGGGCGGGGCTGCTCGCAGAACATCGCGTCCTTCGTCGGCACCGGCACCCTGCGCCCGTACGCCGTGGGCTACGACGACCGGCCGGCAACGAAACAGGAGATCGACACGATGCGCGGCCTCGTCGCCGAGGAGATGGCCGACGGGGCGCTCGGTATCGCCTCCGCCCTCATCTACCCCCCGGAGAGCTACATCTCCACCGAGGAGCTGGTGGCGGTCTGCGAGGTCGCCGCGTCGTACGGCGGCATCTACATTTCCCACATGCGCGACGAGGGTGCCGGCCTGCTGACCGCCCTCGACGAACTGCTGCGCATCTCCCGGGAGGCCAAGCTGCCGGCCGAGATCTTCCACCTGAAGGCGTCCGGCCGGCGGAACTGGCAGTTGATGGACGAGGCGCTGGAACGCGTGGAGAGCGCACGCGCGGGCGGTGCGCCGATCACGGCCGACGTCTACCCCTACACCGCGAGCTCGACGGGGCTGGCCAGCGTGATACCGCCGCGCTACCACGAAGGTGGGCCTGCGGCCCTCTACGATCGCCTCGCCGACCCGGAGACCCGGCGCTCGATCCGCCAGGACCTCCTCACGGTCGGGCGGTGGGGTGACACCGACCGCGCGGAGGACGTCCTCATCCTCCGGTTGGAGCGCGAGGAGAACCGCCGTTACCAGGGAATGACGCTGAGCGCGATCGCCGAGGCGCGCGGCACCGACCCGATCGAGGCCACGCTCGACCTCATCCGCGACGACAGGTCGCGGGTGGGTGCCGCGTTCTTCTCGATGTCGGAGGACAACCTTCGTACGCAGCTGCGGCGGCTGTGGGTGGGGATCGGGTCCGACGGCTCCTCGATGGCGCCCGAGGGAGTCTTCCTCCGTTCCCCCACCCACCCGCGTGCCTACGGCACCTTCGCCAGGGTCCTCGGGCGGTACGTCCGGGAGGAGCGGGTGCTGGACCTGTCCGACGCCATCGACCGGATGACCCGGCTGCCGGCCACCACGCTCGGGCTGGAAGGACGCGGGCGGCTGGCCGAGGGCTGCTTCGCCGACATCGTCGTCTTCGTCCCCGAGACGGTCGCCGACCGGGCGACCTTCGACGACCCCCACCGGCTGTCGGTCGGCGTCAGCGACGTCGTCGTGAACGGGGAGGTCGCCGTGCGGGCCGGGGAACCCACCGGGCGCCTCGCCGGCCGCGCCCTGTACGGCCCCGGCCGCCGCCGCCACTAACAGTCGTGATCTTGCAGAAATTCAACCCAGCAAGTTTGAATTTCTGCAAGATCACGACCAGAAAGAGGGGTGTCAGCGTCGCTGTAGGCGTTGCTCGAAGGCGTCGCGCAGGGCGTCGCCGATGAAGTTGAACGCCGTCACGGTGAGCACGATGGCCAGCCCCGGCGGATAGATGAGCCACCAGTACCCGGCGTAGCTGTAGTTGACCCCGTTGGACAGCATGGCGCCCCAGTTCGTCGCCGGTGCCGGCGGGCCGAGGCCGAGGAAGCTGAGCGCGGCGACAATCAGGATCGCGTCGGCGATCTGGAACGTGGTGTTGACCATGATGGTGCCGATCGTGTTCGGGATCACGTGCCGGCCGACGATGCGCCGGCGGGTGCCGCCCATCATGCGTACCGCGTCGACATACTCGAGGGTCCGCAGGGTGAGCGCCTCGCCGCGGACGAGGCGGGCCGGTCCGAGCCAGGCGACGAGCCCGATGACGAGGATGAGGAGGAGCGTGTTCGGCTGGAACACGGTCGACAGGTAGAGCAGCAGGAACAGGGTGGGTATCGCGATGATCCCGTCGACGATGCGCATCATGAACCCGTCGAGGAACCCCCCGGTGAACCCGGCGATCGCGCCCCACAGGGTGCCGATGCCGGTCGCGACGAGCGCCGCCGCGAACCCGACCTCGAGTGAGGTCTGGCCGCCGAGCATCAGCCGCCCCAAGATGTCGTAGCCGACGTCGTCGGTGCCGAGCGGGTGGGCCGCGCTCGGCGGCAGGTTGGCCCGCGACAGGTTGGTGTGCACCTGGTCGGTGTGGTAGAAGACCGGCCCGAGGAACGAGAACAGCGCCATGAAGGCGACGATGCCGACACCGAAGAGCGCCGCGCGGTGCTGGACGAAGACGCCGAGGGCGAGCCGCCACAGGCCGCCCTTGGCCGCGGCCTCGCCGCCAGCCGGCGTCGCCCCGGGAGGATCGCCGACTCCGCTGGTCACCTTCTCGATGTCGATGGGTCCGTCTCCTTACCGTGTCCTTAACGGGGCTGTACGTACCGCACGCGGGGGTCGAGGACGGCGTAGCTAACGTCGGCGATCAGCGAGCCGGCGACGGTACCCACCGCCACGATGAGCGTCACGCCCAGCAGGACGTCGTAGTCCTGCGACTGTGTCGCCTGCCAGAACAGCCGACCGATCCCGGGGTAGTTGAAGACACCCTCCGTGATGAGTGCGCCGTTGAGGATGGCGGGCAGCCGCAGCCCGAGCAGCGTCACGATGGGTACGAGCGCGTTGCGAAGGACGTGGTGGTAGAGGACCCGGCGCTCCGAGGCGCCCTTCGCCCGGGCCGTGCTCACATAGCCCTCCCCGAGGTTGTCCAGCGTCGACGACCGCATGTACCGGCTGAACTCGGCGAGCGTCACGAGGGCGAGGGTCATCACCGGAAGGACGAGCCCGGCGGGTTCCGCCAGGACGCTCGACATCGAGCCCTGGGGCGCGCCCGCGGGCAGCACGTCGAGGTAGACCGCGAAGAGCGTGATGAGCAGGAGACCCAGCCAGAAGCTCGGCATCGAGTAGAACACGAACGACGCGCCGGTCAGCCCGTAGTCGATCGGGCGGTTGCGCCGCGTCGCCTGCAGCATGCCCAGCGGGACCGCGAGGATGACCGCCACGACGACTGACAAGCCGACCAGGAGGACAGTGGGCGGCAGCCGCTGCGCGACGAGCGCCGCGACCGTCTCGTTCTCCTTGTAGGAGAAGCCGAAGTCGCCGTGCAGCAGCCGGTCGACGTACATGCCGTACTGGACGATCAGCGGCTCGTCGTAGCCGCGCGCCTGCCGGAACGCCTCGATCTGGACAGGTGAGGCCTGCAAGCCGAGGATCGCGCGGGCCGGCTCACCGGGGAGCAGCCGGCTCAGGATGAACGTGACGATCGACACGATCACGACGACGACGAACGCCTGGCCGACCCGCCGGATCAGGTAGAAGGTCACCCAGCCCTTCCTACTCCGAGAAGTACCAGTACTGCGGGTAGATGTCGCCGAAGAGGGCCTGCTCGTCCCGCTCGTATCCCTTCAGGCCGGAGTCGACGACGTTCAACCCGCCCTGCTCCCGGGGCATATACAGCTCCGGGATCTGCTCGGCGACGTAGTCCTGGTACTCGGTCATGTGCTGCTTACCCGGCTCGGTCTTCGTGGCGAGAATGAGCTCGTCGGCCTTGGGGTCGCTGTAGTTGTTCTCCGAGGCCCCGGACAGGTAGAGGTTCTCCCCGGTGGGGTACGGGCCGAACGTCCAGCCACCGTAGTACGCCGCGTCCCAGTCACACTGCCTCTTGCCCTTCTTGCAGATGTTGGTGATCGAGAACACCTGGTCCAGGGTGGCCTGGCGGAGCTGGACGGTGATGCCGGCCCGGGCCGCCGACGATTTGAAGGCCTGCATCATCTGGTCCGACTGCACGCCTTTCGCGTAGACGAGCCGGAACGTGAACTCCTGGCCGCGCTCCACGCCCTCGCCGCACTGTCCGTCTCCGGTGCCCGGGTTCGTGCAGACGCTCGCGCCGTCCGGGTTGACGGTCCAGCCGTTCTCCTCGAGCAGCCGGACGGCGGCCTGCGGATCGTACTTGTACGGCACCGACTTCACGTAGTCCGAGACGTACGGGTTCTCCGGCTTGGTCGGAACCGGGCCGTGCACCTCGGCGGCGTTCCCGTTGTAGGCCACCTTGACGTACTGCGGCTGGTTGATCATGTGTTGCAGGGCCTGCCGGATGTAGTGCTGGTGGAATAGCGCGGACACCGCGTTGCTTTGCCAGTTGAGCTGGATGTAGCTGATCCCGAAGTTGCCGGACTGGTAGGAGCGGTAGCCCAGGTCCGTGACCCGCTCCACCTGCGCCGCGTTCTGGCTCGGGATGTAGCCCGTCGTCAGCTCATCGCCCGACAGCAGGGCGTTGTACTCGGCCTCGTCGGTGGTGAACCGCTTCTCCACGATCCTGGAAAGCTTCGGCTTGTCCGGGCCGGAGTACTTCTCGTTCGGCTCGAAGACGATGTCGCCGCGCGGGTCCCACGCCTGGAGCCGCCACGGCCCGTTGACGACCTGCCACAGCGGGTTCGAGGCGTACGTGGACACCGACTTGGCCTGCTCGGTGAGGAAGTCGAAGACGGCCTTGCCGCCGTCCTTGGTCTGGTCGTGGTCCCCGACGTCGCCGTCCTCGGACGTCTTGTCCCACGCGTGCTGGGGCATCGGGACGATCTCGGCCAGGACGTTGACCGTGAGCCAGTCCGGCGAGTATCCGCGGTCGAGCGTGAAGACGATCGTCTTGTCGTCCTTCAGCGTCATCTTCTCGATGTTGTCCGGGAGCCCGCCCGGCGAGTAGCAGCCCCACTCCTTCTTGCTGGCCTGGTACAGGTTGACGAAGAACTCGACGTCACGGGCGGTCACCGGCTGGCCGTCGGACCAGTTGAAGTCCTTGAGCGTGACGGTCACCTGCTTACCGTCGTCGCTGTAGTCGGGCGGCTCGGCGAGGCTCAGCTGCTCGTTGAGGGCGAACTCGTCGCCGGGGACGCCGCCGTACCAGTACAGCGGCCGCCACAGCAGCCTTCTGAGGTAGTGGTTGTTGACCGCCGTGCACTGTGGGTCGGACGGCAGGATGTAGGTGGGCGACTCGTCCGCCTCGAGTGCGATCATGGCGGCGTTCTCCGCCTCGCCCTCGGAGGAGGCACCGCCGGTGCACGCGGCGAGAACCAGGCCGGTCGCCGCGAGCATGGCGACGGCTCGAAGGTGATGCTGGAGGTGCATGACTGCCCCCTGTCAGGCGGACTTCTTTCACGGACGAGACGCCGTTACCCGCAAATTATTCACACATGTACTCTGGCGAATCGACCCCGTCAAGACCGCTTTACAGAGCCTTAACCGGGCCGACACAGACCTAACCAGGTCGACGTCGGCCCGCCCGTGAAAGTCTCCGCCCGCGGCGGTTTGTCCTGCGCCACGGTGGTCGTCGTCTTTGGGCTAGCGGCCGGTGAACGTGGGGTCGCGGTGTTCGGTGAACGCCGTGATCCCCTCCGCGGCGTCGTCGGAGGCGAATACCCGGGCCACGGCCTCACGTTCGAGCGCCAGTCCGGCTTCCAGCGAGCCCGTGGCACCGAGACGGGCGGCGAGTTTCGCGTGCCCGATCGCCTCGGCCGGGCCGGCGGCAAGCTGGGCGCAGTAGTCCATCACCGCGGCATGGCACTGCTCGCGGGTCGGGAACACCTGGTCGAGGATGCCCAGCTGGTGGGCCTGCGCGGGGTCAAGGCCGCGTCCAACACCTGGGAGTGAGGCTGTTCGACCGGAACCGTCGCCAGGTCATCCTCACCCCCGCTGGACACACCCTCCTCAGCCACGCCCGGCAGGTGATCGCCGAAGCCGATGCGATCCCCGCAGCGCTCACCCACACCGCCGCCCTGCGAATCGGGCACGTCAGCTGGCTGCCCCCACAACTGCGCGATCTCGATGAACCCGCGGTGGACATCGACGAGTGGGTGCTACCCAGCCACGTTCAGCAAGACCGCGTCGCTGCCGGCACCCTCGACGCCGCCGTCACCGTCTCCCTCGCCGACCATCCCACCCTGACCCAGCAACTGCTGTGGTCAGAACCCCTGCCAGCGATCACCCCGATCGGCCACCCAGCCGCCAGCCGCGGCATGGTCCCCGCCGCCGAGCTCACGGTCCTCATCGACCGCGACGAACACACCTGGGGCTCCTGGAACGCCTGGGCCACCGAGTTCGCCCACCAATCCGGCGCCGACATCGTCACCACCACCACCACCACCAACGGAGCCCTCACCGGCACCGGCCTGTTCGCCCACTGCCACCGACTACGCCGACCCGTCCTACGCTGCGCCCGCCGACACACCGCCACCCAACCCCCCGACCTGATCACCCTCGCCGTCACCAACCCCACCCCCCTGTGGCCCTGGGTCCTCGCTACCCGCGCCGACGACCAACGCCCCACGATCAACCTGCTACGCCACGCCGCCGCCAACACCATGAAACAGCCATGACCGCGACGCATCGTCGCGGTGGTCAACGCTGTGGAGGGCCGGGGCAAGGACTGTCCGACCCGGCGGAGCACTCGTCTGGGGGTCGAGGAAGATGTCGGCCGGGCTCAGGCGTAACCGCCCCCGCCCTGCGGGGCAGTGCGCTGCGGCCTGCCCTGCCGGAATTCTTGGATGGCGGCCGTCGCGGCACCCCGCATTAGCGCGGCGTCCGAGGCCATCGCGAACATCTGGAATCCGAGGTCGCGCCAGCGGCGTACGGTCTCGTACCGGTCGCAGTGGATGCCGGCGACCACGCCGTGCTTCTTGCAGCCGTCGAGGATGGCCTTGATCAGCCGCTCGTGTTCCGGCTCGGTGACGTTCAGCGTCGGCGTCATGCCGTGCCCGAGGGCCAGGTCGGAGGGGCCGATGTAGACGGCGTCGACGCCGGGGACGGACAGGATCTCGTCGAGGTTCCGTACGCCGTCCGGCGTCTCGATCATCGCGGCCACCACTGTCCGCCCGTTGGCGAGTTCGGCGCTGTAGCCCGGCACGTCGAGCGACGCCCGGATCGGCCCCCAGCTGCGCGTGCCCAGCGGGGGGTACTTCGCCGCGCCGACCGCTCGACGGGCGTCCTCGGCTGTGTTCACCATCGGAACGATGACGCCCTGGGCGCCCGCGTCCAGCGCCTTCATGATGTGGTCGGGGCCGTTCCACGGCACCCGTACCAGCGCGGGGGTGCCGGTGACCGACAGGGCCTGCAGCATTGCCGCCATCTGGTCGTACCCGATCAGGCCGTGCTGGGTGTCCACGCACACCCAGTCGAAGCCGCAGCGTCCCATCATTTCCGCGCCGAACCCGCTGGGTATGACGCACCAGCCACCCAACGTGTCCTCTCCGCGGTCCCACAGCTCCCGCAGCGTGGTTCCTGTCATCGCTGCACCTCCACCCGTTGACGACATTGATCGGCGGCTCGCCGGCCAGCACCCGGCCGATGTTGTCCGCGAGCACCTCGAACATCTTCTCCCTGGCCTCCCTGGTGCCGCCGCCGACATGTGGGCTCAGGAAGACGTTGTCCATCCGGCGCAGCGGCGAGTCGGCGGCGAGCGGTTCGACCTCGAAGACGTCGAGCGCGGCGCCGCCCAGGTGGCCCGACTCGAGCGCCTGGATCAGCGCGGCCTCGTCGACGACGGGTCCGCGGCTCGCGTTGACCAGCACCGTGCCCTGGCGCATCCGGGCCAGCTGCGCCGTACCGATCAGCCCGCGCGTCCCGTGGTCGAGGGGTACGTGCACGGTGACGACGTCCGAGGCCTCCAGCACCTCGTCCAGGGAGACCGCCTGTGCTCCGGGCAGCTCGGTCACGACGGCGTCGAAGAAGAGCAGGCGCGACCCGAACGCGGCGAGGCGGGCGGCGACGGACCGGCCGATATTGCCCGCGCCGACGATGCCCACGGTGAGCGCGCCGAGCTCGCGGCTCTCCGGGTAGGGCTCGACCCACCGGCCGGCACGCATGTCCCGGTCGCGGCGCGCCCCGTGCCGGATGACGGCGAGGATCGCCATGACCGTCCAGTCGGCGACGGCCTCCCGGTTGAACCCGGCGGCGTTGGCCACCGGGATGCCGAGCTCGGCGGCCGCCCGGTGGTCGATCGCGTCGAAGCCGACGGCCGGCTGCTGGATGAGCCGGCAGCGTTTCATCGTCGCCAACGTGTCGCGGTCCAGTCGGTGCCGGTGCCGGAAGTCGCCGATCACCACGTCCGCCCCGGCCACGATCTCCCGTACCGCGTCCGGTGCCGGCGAGTCCGGCGCAAGCAACACGGTGACGTCCCCGGTCGTCGGGCCGGTACCCACCACCCGGCGGACCAGGGCCTCGCTCAGCGGGCTCAAACAGGCGATCGTGGTCATGTGAAGCGCAGCTCCTGTCTGCTCTCGATCTTGTCTTCGTCCAGCTCCATGCCCAGCCCCGGCCGCTGCGGCGGCGTCACCACGCCGTCCGCCGGGTGCACCGGGTACTTGAGGAACCACTGGCGCAGCGCGTTCCACTTGATCAGATACTCCAGCAGGGGCACCAGGGTGGGCGGCTGGGCGAAGCTGAAGTGGGCGTTGGCCGGCACCGAGTGACCGTGCGGGATGAGCTGGACGTCGTACGCGCCGGCCAGTGCCGCGATCTTGAGCATCTCGCTGATGCCGCCCGCCCAGTACGTGTCCGGTTGGCAGACGTCCACCGCGCCGGCGCGAAGCAGGCCGTGGATGCCCCACCGGGTGTACTCGTGTTCGCCACCCGCGACCAGGATGCGGCCGGCGCGGGGACCGGCGCCGCCGTACCCGATTCGCTGCCGGATCTCGGCGTACGACTCGGGCTTGTCGGGCAGCACCGGCTCCTCGAGCCAGTGCGGACCGTACTCCGCCAGCAGGTCCGCCATCCGCAGCGTGTACGGCACGTCCCAGGACATCCAGGCGTCGACCATGATGTCGACGTCCGGCCCCACCGTTTCCCGCAACGTGGCGACGAGTTCCACGTTGCGCCGCATGCCCTCGATGCCGTCGGTCGGGCCGTGCCGTGGGAACCACTTCGTCCCCGTATAGCCCTGGCGGACGATGTCGGCGGCCCGCTCCCGCACCCGGTCGGGTTCCAGCGAGTAGCCGAGGGCCGACGCGTACGCCGGGATCGCGTCGCGGGCCGGCCCGCCGAGGAGCACGTACACCGGCACCCCGAAGTGGCGGCCCTTGAGGTCCCACAGCGCGCAGTCCAGTGCGCTGATCGCCTGCATCTCCACGCCCTTGCGGCCGTGCACGCAGTACCGGTACAGGATGTCCCAGAGTCGTTCGGTGGCTAGCGGGTCCTGGTCGAGCAGCAGCGGCGCCATGTTCCGCTCGATGAGGTACGCCTGCTCCCGGGTGATCGAGCCGCCGGTGCCGGAGGCGCCGTCGTCGGTCTCGATGTGCACGAACGCCTCCGTCAGCCGGTAGGCGTCAGTGCCGACCCTCTCCAGCGGCCACGACGGACCCTCCTCCCGGAACTGCGGGTAGATGTCCACCGGGCGGATCAGCCGCTCTTCCCAGAAGACGTTCTGGTGGTCCATGGTGCCCGTGTACTCGACGCAGCGCACTGCCGAGATCTTCACCCTGCCGTCACCTCCCTGTCCCCATGGTCAGTTCCGCGAGTTGCCGACCTACAGCAGGGTGTTCTTTACCGCCTGGGAGTAGGTCGGATCGGTGAACAGGAAGCGGTAGGTCGACGGTTCCCGGCCCAGCAGCAGACCGTAGATAACGGGATACCGAATACCGCGACATACGGGATTACAAAAGGCCAGCGGCCACAATATCGACGGATTGAAGAGCGAGGACCGTACCCGCGAATTCGCGCCTGCCGTCGTCTGCACTCCGTCTCGGCCGTATCTCTGAAGGACTGATTGGATTCTTTATCAGATTACTATCACGGTAGCGGTTTCCTGACAATCCCCTGCGTACCGCCACCGTCACCAGCCGTGACCGGCCGTGACCGGGGCCTCCCCGGCCGAAATACCGATTTTGGAACAGGATGCGGACCGAGTCGGGGCCTAAGCCACCTGCTCCCCCTGCCCGTAACTGCGATCCGAACTACTCCGGCTGCGTGCCGCCCTACCCTCCCGATGTGGACTGCGACGACATCCTCGGGTCGGTACGAGTTATCGGAAGCGACCCGCACGGCCTGGACAGGGACGGCGACGGGCGTCGGCTGTGACACCTGAGATCCCATCGTAACCGGGGCACCCCGTCGGCCGGTCTAGGCTCGATCGGGGTGCCCCAATTCCACGGTCGGGGAGGTGGCGGATGCGGTTTCTCGAGCTGAGCACGGTCGACGGGTTCATTGCGTTCGACATGGATTGTCCGATCAGCGCGGGCGGCACCCGGATGGTGCCCGACGTCACCCGGGAGGAGACCGGGCTGCTTGCCCGTGCGATGACCTACAAGTTCGCGGTGCTGCGGCAGCGGATGGGCGGCGCCAAGGCGGGGATCCGCTCCGGAGAGGCCGACCGCGAGACGGTGCTCACCAAGTACTGCGAGGAGATCCGGCCGATGGTGGAGCGCGGGGAGTTCCTCACCGCCTCCGACTTGGGCACCCGTACCCAGGATTTCCTCACCCTGGAGTCCTCGCCGAGCCTGATGCACGTCGAGGGCGCCGACGGCGTCACCCTGGACGCGCTCGTCACCGGTTTGGGCGTGATCGTCGCGGCCGAGGTGGCTGCCGGCGGGCTGGCCGGGCGCACACTGGCGATCGAGGGGTTCGGCAAGGTCGGCGGCGCCGCTGCCGCCGAGGCCGTACGGCGGGACGGGAGAGTAGTTGCCGTCTCGACGGTGCACGGCGCCGTCGTCGATCCTTCCGGCCTGGACGCCGACCGCCTGCTGCGACTGCGGGCGACGTACGGCGACGGGTGCATCGAGCACCTGGGGCTCCCGGTGACGCCGGCATCCGCGCTGTACGAGGCGGAGGCCGACGTGCTGGTGCCCGGTGCGCGCGCGGGCGTACTGGATGCCCGGCGGGCGGCGGCCGTACGGGCTCGCCTGGTCGCGCCGGCGGCCAACGTCCCGTACACGGCTGCCGGGCTCGACGCGCTGCGAGGCCGGGGCATAGTGGCGCTGGCCGACTTCGTCTGCAACGCCGGAGCGACCATGGGGTACGTGGCCGAGCGCGAGGGACGGGTCCGCTCCGTCGACGACGTACGGGCCGCCGTGGAGGATGTCGTCGAGGAGCTCACCGATACCAGCATGCGCCATCCAGAGGACCCGTACGCCGGCGCCTGTACGGTCGCCGAGGAGTTCCTGCGCACCTGGCGTCCGGCCGACGGCATGCCGGACGGCGCACCACTCGCCCGTGACTGATCACTCCCCCCGGTGCCGCGGCCGAAGTACCCTCTTGGTGTGCCGCGCTATGAGTATCGATGCCGTTCCTGCGGGGCGACCTTCGAGCTGTCCCGCTCCATGAGCGAGTCCGACGCGCCCGCGACCTGTCCGGACGGTCACGACGACACCGTCAAGCTGCTGTCCACCGTGTCCGTTGGCGGGAGGAGTGGCTCCGCTGGCCCGTCGGAAGGGCCCTCAGGGGGCTGCTGCGGCGGCGCCTGCGGCTGCGGGTAGGGCACTAGGCCGGGATCCTACGCGGGGGGTTCGCGCCGGACAGAACGGCGAAGACGAGGCCGAACACGCCCGCGTTGACCAACCACAGCATCGGCATAAGGAAGCTGAGGGTCAAGGAGTTGGCACTGGCGTTGATCCCCACATCGCTGGGTGCTCACAGCCTGACCAGCACCTCGTCCAGCGGCTTGCGGCGCAGGTCGGGCACCCGTGCGTCGTCGGCGGGATAGCCGACCGGCATGACCACGTACGGCCGTTCCTCCTGCGGCCGGCCCAGGATCTCGTTCAGGAACCTCATCGGGCTGGGTGTGTGGGTGAGCGTCGCCAACCCGGCCTGGTGCAACGCCGCGATGAGGAAGCCGACAGCGATCCCCACCGACTCCTTCACGTAGTACGGGCGAGGGCTGTTCGGCCCCTTGTGGACCTCGAACACCACGATGACGATCGGGGCGGTCTCCAGGAAAGGCTTGCGCCAGTCGGTGCCCAGCGGCTCCAGGGCCTCCAACCACTCCTCCGACCCCCGGGACCCGTAGAAGGCGCGTTCCTCGGCTTCCGCGCCCTCGCGGATCGCCCGCTTGCGCTCGGGATCGGCGACGACGACGAACCGCCACGGTTGGATGTGCGCGCCGCTGGGCGCAGTGCTCGCCACCCGGATCGCTGTCTCGACCGCCTCCCAGGGCACCGGACGGTCGGAGAAGTCGCGCACGGTACGGCGCCGCTCCATCAGCTCATAGAAGGCACGGACCCTCTCGGTGGCCTCACCCTCCGGAACGTCGTACCGAGGCGCCGCCACGGTACGGTGCCGCGGATTGCACGCCATGTCGGGCTACGCTCCTCTGCGGTCTACGCTCCTCTGCGGTCTACGCGGCGGAGCCGACAACCTCGACCGGGCAACGGCGGGCAGAGCAGTTGAGCAGCTTCTGGTCGGTGGTCACGACCTGACAGCCACGCACCTCGGCGAGTGCTATGTATACGGCATCGTACGGGGTGAGATTGTGCCGGAGTTCCCATACCCGCTCCGCGATCTCTTCCCATGTCACGTAGGTGATCACGAGTAGGTTGAGCGTTCGAACGGCTTCGTTGGCGCGCTCGTCGGCGACCTTGCCCGCCAGCAACCTCCCGCGGATCGCCGAGGTCACCTCCACTCGAAGGTGCTCCGGGGCCACCCAGTGGGGATCGGCCGCCAGGGCGGCCTGCGCGAGATCTCCCATGCGCCCGTCGTCGGTGAGAGCGTCGACCGTGAGAGAAGCGTCGATGACGATCATGCATCGCCGGCATTCCGGCGGTCGCGCTCGGCGCGAATCAGGTCAAGCTCCTGCGCGGTTTCCCCAGAGGCCGCGACATAGCCACCGCCCATACCGCGCAACCGCTTGAGCATCGCGACGTTGCCAGCACGGCGTGCATCTTCTTCCAGGAGGTTCCTCAAGTAGACCTGCATGGACTGACCTCGCGCTCTCGCCGCCTCAGCGAGGGTATCCTTCACTTGGTCTGGGACTTCCCGAATCTGGATGTTGACCACGACAGCATTTTACATGCATGCAGAATTGTGCCGGACGTGCGGCTAACATCACCGGCGGCGGCGCACCGTCAGGAAGGCGTCGGCCCAGGCGGCCTGGTTGAAGCCGGTGTTGTCCCCGGCGGGCGCTACCACCAGCTCCAGCACGTCCGCGCCGGAGACGTCGACGGAGATCTTGCGGGTCCCGGTCGCGACGGTCAGCGGTCCGCTGTCGTAGAGCTGCCTGCCGTCGGCGAGGACATGAAAGTTCACGCTGCCGAGCGTGCTGTGGGCGGCCGAGAAGTCGTCGATGCCGACCGTGGCGGTCAGGCGGGAGCCCTTGCCGCCGAGGTAGTAAGTGACCCTCGACGGCGCGTGCACGCCGAGTCCCTTGCGGTACGCCCGCCCGCGCAGGCTGATCCGTGAGCCGTCCCCGGAGCGCCGCCGGGCGTTCATCCGGTCCCGCTCGACCGGCCCCCAGCCGTTCGTGGCCGAGATCCAGGGCAGGTCGCTCAGGTGGGAGTTCTTGGCCGGAGCAGGTGGCGCCACGGTCGCCGGTGCGACCAGCCGGTGCCGCTCTCGGCTCGATCCGTGCCGGTAGCTCACTTCCGCGCGCAGCCGGCGCTCGCCTTTGTCCGGTGCCGCGTCGGCCGGCGGGACGACCCGCCAGACAGTCCGCACCGAATGTCCGGGCTCCACCTCGCGGAACGTCGTGGACGACAGCGGTTCGGCCGTCCAGCCGTCGGGCACGGTGAGGTCGAGCCGTACCCGGCGCCGTGTGCCGCGCCCGTTGTTCGTGAAGACCGTGCCGACCCGCCCCGCCTTGCCGGCGACAAGGAACTCGGGTGGGTTGATCGACAGCCCCTCCGGACTCCAGGTGTCGCTCCGAAACGGCGGTTCCTCCCAGGACGACCGCATGAGCCGGACCATTGTCCGGGTGATATCGGGATGCTCCGCCGCCACGTCCGTGGTCTCGCCGGGGTCCTCGCGCAGGTCGTACAGCTCGACGGTCCATTCCTCGTCGTCCACGTAGCGGTCCCGGCCGGGCGCGAAGCGGACGGCCTTCCAGTGGTCCTGCCGCGCCGCCTCGGCCAGCGCGAGCGAGCGCCCGCGGTCGGCCCTGTCCGCGAGCGGGAACCGGGTACCACCGGGCCGGCACCAGTACAGATGCCGGTCAGATGCGCCCGGAGACTCACCGAGGAGGGCGCGGCGTGCCGACAATCCGTCGAGGTCTGGGGGCGTGGGCGCGTCGGCGAAGTCGGCCAACGTCGGGTACAGGTCCCACAGCGACCAGACGTGATCGCTGACCCTGCCGGTCGGAGTGGGCATGATGCCCGGCGACCAGGCGATCATGGGCACCCGGATGCCACCCTCGTAGAGGTTGCGCTTGAGCCCGCGAAGGCGGCCGGACCCGGCGAACGAGCGCGGATCGTAGCCGCGGTTGCCCTCCTCGTGCGGCCCATTGTCGCCCGCGAAGAAGACCAGCGTGTTCTCGTCCAGCCCGAGTTCGCGGAGCTTCTCGACGACGCGCCCGACGTAGGAGTCGAGCCGGGTGATCTGGGCGGCGTGCGCCTTGTTCCCGTACGACCAAGGCCGGCCGCGGTACGGCCCGACGTCCGGCACCTGGTGCGGGGCGTGCGGCAGGTTGAGGCTCAGCACGAGCAGGAACGGGTGGTCCCGGTTGCGCTCCAGGAACCGCGCCGCCCGGTCGATGAACAGGTCGGGGGCGTACGTCCCCTTCCCCGCGAGGACCCGGCTGCCGAGCGCGTTCTCCGGATACCGCACGACCGTGTCGTTCTCCCACAGGTACGTCGGCCAGTAGCGGTGGGCGTGCCGGTGGGTGATGTAGCCGAAGAACTCGGCGAAGCCACGGGCGTTCGGGTGACTGGGCTGGTCCGGCCGCTCCGGCCCGAATCCCCACTTGCCGAGGTAGGCGGTCCGGTAACCCACCGCCTGCAGCACCTCGCCGAACGTCACGTCGCGGCGGCTCAGCGAGGCCCGCACCGGGTCGCCGCCGGGATTGGCGCGTACCGAGGAGTGCCCGGTGTGCAGGCCTGTCAACATCGCGCACCGGGACGGAGCGCAGATCGGGCTGCCGGAGTAGAAGTCGGTGAAACGGGTGCCCTCGGTCGCCAGCCGGTCCAGGTTCGGTGTCTGAATCTTCGTTTGACCGTAGGCGCCGAGCTCGCCGTACCCGAGATCGTCGGCGACGATGACGACGAAGTTGGGCCGTCCCCGACGGGCCGGCTCCCGCCGATGGCGCGCCGTCGTGTGTGGTGTCCCCATGGGGGTCGCCGGGGTGGTCGCCGTCGCCGGCCGGTTCAGCGCCACGCTGCCGCCGGCGGCGAGGACCATGCCCGAGCCGATAAGGAACTGACGCCGGGTCCCTGGTCTGTGCTCGTTAGGGCTGGAACTGGAGCCCGCCGTGTCGTCGTCCGTGCCGAAGCCGCCCAAGCCGCCATCCGCTCCCAAAGAGGTCCCCGCTTCGTGGTTCAGCGCCGTACGTCTCGCTCGGACTGCTCGAGTAGCTCTGATTCGAGCTTTCTTCTCTTAACGGGCGCCGGGTGGGGACGTCAAGCGGATCGCGCGCATTGCACCGCAAAAGAGGGGCCAACTAACCAAATGGTGATCCGTCGGGTTAGTCCAAGCGAGTCGGTAGATCGAGCCGGGGGAGATCATCTGCAACTGTTAGTGATCAAAACGTCACCAAGCGTGTGCACTGCGATGGGAGGCGACTCGATGAGCGAGGACGCCGCGGTGGGGCAGGTCACTACGAAGATACCGGCGCGGCTCGACCGGCTGCCCTGGTCTCGCTTCCACTGGATGGTGGTCGTCGGGTTGGGCGCGGTATGGATCCTCGACGGCCTCGAGGTGACCATCGTCAGCGTCGTGGCGGGTGTGCTGACCGAGGAGGGCAGCGGGCTCAACCTCGACCCCGCTCAGGTCGGCATCGCCGCCGGCATCTACATCGCCGGCGCTTGCCTGGGAGCACTGGTCTTCGGCCAGCTCACCGACCGGTTCGGCCGGAAGCGGCTGTTCCTTCTCACGTTGGCGATCTACCTGGCGGCGACCGCGCTGACCGCGTTCTCCCCCAACGTCTGGTGGTTCTACATATGCCGGTTCTTGACCGGCTCCGGCATCGGGGGTGAGTACGCCGCCATCAACTCGGCGATCGACGAGCTGATACCCGCGAGGTACCGCGGCCGGGTGGATCTCGCGATCAACGGGTCGTACTGGCTCGGTGCTGCTTTCGGTGCGGTGATGGGCATCGTCGCGCTCAACCCCGCGTTCCTGCCCCACGACGTCGGCTGGCGGGCCGCGTTCGCGCTCGGCGCCGTGCTCGGCGTGGTCATCCTGCTGGTACGGCGCAACCTCCCGGAGAGCCCACGCTGGCTGTTCATCCACGGGCGGGCGGACAAGGCTGACGAGATCGTCTCGGACATCGAACGACGGGTGGAGGCCGAGGTGGCCGAGCTGCCGGAGCCGGACGGGAGTATCACGGTCCAGCAGCGCAAGAGCGTCGGCTTCGCGCTCATCGCCAAGAGCGTGTTCACCCTGTACCCGAGGCGGGCGGTCCTGGGCTTCTCCCTGTTCATCGGCCAGGCGTTCCTGTACAACGCCGTCTTCTTCACCTACGCGGTGGTGCTCGGGACGTTCTACGGGGTTCCGGGATCGTCCGCGCCGTGGTACCTGATCCCGTTCGCGATCGGGAACTTCCTGGGTCCGGTGATGCTGGGGCCGCTGTTCGACACGGTCGGCCGGGTACAGATGATCTCCGGTACGTACATCCTCTCCGGGGCGCTGTTGCTCATCACCGGCCAGCTCTTCGTGGCCGGCGTCCTCACCCCGGTGACCCAGACCGTCCTCTGGGCGATCGTGTTCTTCTTCGCCTCGGCCGGCGCCAGCTCGGCGTACCTCACCGTGAGCGAGATCTTCCCGATGGAGACACGGGCGTTGTGCATCGCGTTCTTCTACGCCATCGGGACGGCGGCCGGTGGCATCTCCGGCCCGGTGCTGTTCGGTCAGCTTGTCGCGACCGGCGAGGCGTCGATGATCAACATTGGGTATGTGATCGGTGCCGCGCTGATGGCCGCCGCCGGTGTTGTCGAGCTGTTCCTCGGGGTACGGGCCGAGCGCCAGACCCTGGAGCACGTCACCAAGCCGCTCACCGCCGTCGAGGTCGTCGCGCCCGCCTCCGCCTAGCCGCGGGGCCGGGCGTCAGTCGTCAGCTCCGGCGGCCGCGCCGGGACGGGCGTGCGCGCGCACCGTACGCAACGCGTCCAGCAGCGCGTCGAGTTGCCGGGGCTCCAGCAGGCCGGTGAACGATCGATCGATCTCGTCGAGGAGCGCCGGCAGGTATCCGGCGAGCTTCCGCAGGCCGTCGTCGGTGAGGACGGCGAGCAAGAAACGCCGGTCGGTGTGGTAGGGCTGGCGGCATATACCAGGCCCTGACGCTCGAGCCTGTCGATGACCCGCGTGACCCCGCTGGTCGACAGCCCCGTCTGGGCGGCCAGGTCGGTCATCCGCAGCGCGTGCTCCGGCGACCGAGCCAGCCGGACCAGGATGTCGAAGTCGCTCCCGGACAGGCGCTGGGCGGCGTGCACCGTGCCCACCTTGGCTGCCAACCCCTCGTACACCTCGATGAGCCCCCACCGCCCTCGATGCGATGATGCTCGGTGAGCACGTCGCGCCGTGGGCCGCCGCCGGCGTCTGAGCATCCCGGCGTCCTACCTGCGCGGCGATCGGGCGTACGGCCCGCGTTGGCGCGCCCGCGTTGGCGGGGCGGCGTGGTCGGGTACGGCTCGGACTGGCGTTGGCCGCGACCGGGAAGGAGCCGCCATGGACGCGTCAGAGCTGCGGGACCTCGACCCCTTCGACATCTTCGACGCCGAGGCGGAGCGCCTCGACCGGTTCTTCGCGTCGCTGGACGGGGCCGAGTGGGACCGTCCGTCCCGCTGCGCCGGGTGGTCGGTTCGGGACGTGCTCGCCCATCTCGCCGGCGAGGAGGCGTACAACCACGCCTGCCTGGACGACGACGTGCAGGGCCTCTTCAACCGGCTGGCCGCCGAGGGTCTCACCGGGGGCGGGCTTGCCGACTTCAACGAGTGGTGCGTACGGCAACGTCGCGACCTGCCGGTTGGTCGCGTCCTCGAGGAATGGCGCGCGGCGAACGCGGAGACCCGCCGGCGGATGCGGGAGCGGGGCCGGGGCGCCGAGCTGCAGACGTTCGTCGGCCAGTACCCGGTCGGGCTGCAGACCTTCCACTACGCCTCGGAGTTCGCCACGCACGCCGACGACGTGGGCGTACCCGTGCAACGGGACGAGGAGCCGGGACGAACCCGCTGGCGGGCCCGCTTCGGCCGCTTCGCACTCGACGAGGCGGGCTCGTCCGCGCGGGTCGAACCGGCCGGCGACGGCTACCGGGTCCGGCTCGACGGCACGGAAGCCGAGCTGCCCGAGCGGGACTTCGTCGAGGCCACGGTGGACAGGCTTCCCGCCGACCACCCGTTGGGGCCGACCCTCCGCGAGGCGCTGCGCTGCCTCGCCTGACGCCGCTCCCGCGATGTAGCATTTTGGTGCTACATTTGCCTCGTGGTTTCCATCGGCATCCGTGAGCTGCGCCAGCACGCCTCCCGCTACGTCCGGATGGCCAAGAAGGGTCATCGAGTGGCGGTGACCGAGCGTGGCAAGCTCGTGGCCTACCTTGTCCCTGCCGATGATTCGTCGACGTTTCTCGATCGACTCGAGGCCGTGGGCGACTACACTCCTCCGGTCGGAGGGATCCTCGACCTGCTCCCCCCACCTCCAGCACCTGCGGGGCGGCGCCCGCTCAGCGATGTCGTCCAAGAATCGCGTGACGAGGAACGCTGGTGATCTACGTCGACACCTCGGCGTTCGTGAAGCTCGTGTGGGCGGAGCCGGAGAGCGAGGCGCTCCAGCATTTCCTCGCCGAGCGGAGGGACGCCGCCTTAGTGTCGAGCGTCTTGCTGACCGTGGAGACACGGCGGGCCGTCTTGCGAGAGGACCCCTCCCAGATATCGCGAGCGGACTTGCTGCTGACCCGTGTCGGTCAGGTCGCCATCACCCGCGCGTTGGTCGAGGTCGCGAGCCGATTTCCAGATCCGCATCTGCGCACTCTCGACGCGATTCACCTGGCCACCGCGCTGCAGCTACGCGGCGACGTCGAGGCCTTCGTCACCTACGACCGGCGCCTTGCCCCCGCCGCCAAGAACCAGGGGCTCGTGATCACAACGCCGGGTGGTGAAGCTTCCTAGTGGTCGAGCGCCCCTACGTGCTGGTGTCCTGTGCGGTCTCGGTGGACGGGTACATCGACGACGCGGGCGAGGCTCGGCTGCTGCTGTCCAACGACGAGGACCTGGACCGGGTCGATGAGGTCCGAGCCGGTTGCGACGCGATCTTGGTCGGCGCGGGCACCGTACGCCGGGACGATCCCCGATTGCTGGTCCGCTCCGCGGCCCGCCGCGAGGCGCGGGCCGCCCGCGGCCTGCCGGAGAACCCCATCAAGGTCACCCTGACCGGCGACGGCGACCTGGATCAGGCGGCCCGGTTCTTCGCCCTCGGGGATGCCGAAAAGCTCGTGTACTGTGCGCGCCCGGCGGTCGAGAAGACCCGGAAGGTCCTGTCCGACGTCGCGACCCTTGTGGACGCCGGTGACCCCCTCGACCTGCGAACCGTCCTCGCCGACCTGGCTCGCCGCGGCGTGCGCCGGCTGATGGTCGAGGGCGGGACCCGTACGCTCACCCAGTTCCTGACCGCCGGGCTGGCCGACGAGCTGCATCTGGCGATCGCGCCCTTCTTCGTCGGCGATCCGGCGGCACCGCGCCTCACCGGCCCCGGCTCCTTTCCGCACGGCCCGGCAGACCCGATGCGGCTGGCCGAGGTCCGCCGGATGGGTGACGTGCTGCTGCTGCGCTACCTGCTGGGGCCGGCCCACGAGGTCGTGGCGATGACCGACGCGGCCGCCGACCCGACGCAGGCCGACCGGCTGTGGCTCCGCAAGGCGATCGAGCTGTCCCGGAACTGCCCGCCCTCGACGACCGCGTTCTCCGTCGGCGCGATCATCGTCGACGCGGACGGAGTCGTGGCCACCGGGTACTCGCGCGAACGCGACCCGCGCGACCACGCCGAGGAGGCCGCGCTGACCAAGGTCGCCCCGGCCGACCCCCGTCTCGCCGGGGCGACGCTCTACAGCTCGCTAGAGCCGTGCAGCAGCCGGGCCTCCCGGCCGCGCAGCTGCACTGAGCTCATCCTGGCCGCGGGCATCCGCCGAGTCGTCTTCGCCTGGCGGGAACCCGCGATCTTCGTCGACCCCCGGGGGGCGAGGAATCTGAGCGACGCGGGCGTCGAGGTCGTCGAGCTCTCGGACCTCGCCGACCGGGTACGGGAGATCAACGCCCACCTGCTCACGTCCTGACAGGTCCATCGTTGGCGGCATTGTGCCTACCGTGGCCAGTACTTACTGGGCGGGTCTTTGGTCGGGTCAATGGAAGTGAAACGGCGGTGAGGAGGCAAGTGATATCCACGTCCTCACCGGGTGTTGCTGGGCAGGTTCGGCCGGGAAACGTTGGGCTGCCGCGGCCCGGTCAGGTGACCTCGCGCCAGTCGAGGCGGCCGGCGACGAGGTCCCGGATGGCCGCGAGCAGGCCGAGGCGGTTCGTCCGGACCTCCGGGTCCTCGGCCATGACGAGGACCCGGTCGAAGAACGCGTCGATCGGCTCGACCAGGACGCGCGCCGCCGCGGCGAACTCCGGCAGGCTCACCGTGCGTCCCGCCAGATCCTCGCCGACCCGCTTGGCGGCCTCGGCCAGCCGTTGCTCGGCCGGCTCCTCGAACCGCGCTGGGTCGTAGCCCGCCGGTGAGTCCGCGGGCAGGATGCGCAGCACCCGGCCGAGCGCGGTGGTCAGTCGCTCGAACTGCGGGTCGCCCAGGAGCTTCTCCAGCTCGGCAGCGGTCTGCTCGGCGCGGGCCGGGGTGTCGGCGAGCGGGAGCACGGCCCGTACCACGTGCACCGGATGGCCGGCATCCAGCAGGTACTGCTCGAACCGCCGGGCGACGAATCCGGCGCCCTCCTCGATGACCTCTTCGGTGGCCCGTTCGGTCAGCTCGACCGGCTGGTGCCGGCCCGCGACGGCGAGGCCGTCGTCGACGGTGACCGCCGCCAGCCGCGGCTGGGTACGGAGCAGGGCGGTGAGGCCGAGGGCCGCGCGGCGCAGCCCGAACGGGTCGGAGCTGCCGGACGGCACCGCGCCCACCGCGAACAGACCGGCGAGCAGGTCGAGCCGGTCGGCGAGGGACAGCAGGGCGCCGGGCAGGGTCGCGGGCAGCATGTCGCCGGAGAACCGCGGCAGCTCCATCTCGAACAGCGCCTCGGCGACCGCCTCGGACTCACCCGCGCGGCGGGCGTACTCGCGGGCCATCACACCGGCGAGGCTGGACAGCTCGATCACCATCTCCGAGGCGAGGTCGAACTTGGCCAGCCGCCCGGCCCGCTCCAGGGTGGCCCGTTCGGCACCGTCGAGGTTGACGCGGTCGGCGAGCTCCGCCGCGATGGCCCGGATCCGGGAGGCCCGGTCGGCCATCGAGCCGAGCTGTTCGGTGAAGGTGAGCTTGGCCAGCCCTTCGGCGGTCCGCTCGGGCGGCGTGCGCAGGTCGTTGACCCAGAAGAAGGACGCGTCCTCGTAACGGGCCTGCAGCACCGCCTCGTTGCCGGCCCGTACCAGGTCGCGGTCGCACGCGCCGTTCGCCACCGCCACGAAGTACGGCATCAGCTTCCCGGACGAGTCGCGCACCGGCAGGTAGCGCTGGTGCTTCTTCATCACGGTGGTGAGGATGTCGCCGGGCAAGGTCAGGTACTTCTCCTCGAAGCCGCCGAGGATGGCGACCGGCTCCTCCACCAGGTTGGTGATCTCGTCCAGCACCGCGCGCTCGCCGGGGACGTCGATGACGCCGCCGACGTCCGCCGCGACCTCGGTCGCCTGCGCGACGATCAGCTCGCGACGTGTCGCGGCGTCGGCGACGATCCCGTACCCCCGCAGCGTGTCCAGGTAGCCCTCGGCGGACGCCACCTCGACGAACGGCCGGTCCGCGGTGCGGTGCACCCGGGTGATGCGACCACTTTCCAGCCCGGCCGCGCCCAACGGCACCACCTGGTCGCCGAGCAGGGCCAGCAGCCACCGGATCGGCCTGCTGTACGACACGCCTGGGGCGGTCCAGCGCATGTTCTTTTCCGCCCGCAGGTCGGACACCACCTCGGGCAGCACCGCGGCGAGCACCTCGGCCGCGGGCCGCCCGGCCACCTGCCGTACCACGCCGACGTATTCGCCGCCGTCCAGGCTGAGCCGCTGCAGCTCGGCAACGTCCACCCCCTGGGCGCGGGCGAACCCCTGGGCGGCCTTGGTCGGCTTGCCGTCCGCGTCGTAGGCGGCCGACGCCCGCGGTCCCCGTACCGTCTGCTCGAAGTCCTCCTCGCGCGGCTGCACGCCGTCGACGAGCGCGACGATGCGCCGCGGGGAGGAGACGACGTGGATGTCGCCGCGGCCCAGCCGGGTGGCGGCCAGCTTGTCGGCCAGCAGGTCCCGTACGGCCTCGGCGGAGCGGTCCACCTCGTCCGGCGGCAGTTCCTCGGTGCCGATCTCGAACGCCAGCGGTGCCGGGGAATTGATGGTCGGGTAGTCGACGGACTGCGCGGGTGCCGGCGTCGGCTCGCTCGCGGCGGTGCCCAGCGGATGGCCGAGCTCGCGGCGGCGTTCCACCCACAGCTCGGCGACCTCGTGGGCGAGGTTACGCATCCGGGCGAACGCCCGGGCCCGTTCGGCGGTGCCGATCGCGCCCCTGGAGTCGAGCACGTTGAACGCGTGCGAGCACTTGAGGACGTAGCCATGCGCGGGTACCGGCAGCCGGGCGGCCAGCATCCGCGCCGCCTCCGCCTCGTAGGCCTCGAACAGCCGCCGGTTCGTCTCGATGTCGGCGTCGTCGAGGTAGTACCGGCTCATCTCGTACTCGCTCTGGCCGAACACCTCGCCGTAGCTGATCCCCGGCGCGTATCCGATGTCGGCGAAGTGGGTGACCCGCTGCAGCGCCATCACGATGCGCTCCATGCCGTAGGTGATCTCCACCGACACCGGGTCGAGGGTGAGGCCGCCGGACTGCTGGAAGTACGTGAACTGGGTGATCTCCAGCCCGTCGAGCCAGACCTCCCACCCCAGACCCCAGGCGCCGAGCGCCGGCGAAGCCCAGTTGTCCTCCACGAACCGGACGTCGTGCGCCTCGATGTCGATGCCGAGGGCGCGCAGGCTGCCCAGGTAGAGATCCTGCGCGTTGCCGGGCTCCGGCTTGAGGATGACCTGGTACTGGGTGTGGGTCTGCAGCCGGTTGGGGTTGTCACCGTACCGGGAGTCGTCTGGCCGCACGCTCGGCTCCACGTACCCCACCCGCCACGGCTCCGGGCCGAGCACCCGCAGCGCGGTCGCCGGGTTCAGCGTTCCGGCGCCGACCTCGGTATTCATTGGCTGGGCGACCAGGCACCCCTGGGCGGCCCAGTATTCCGTCAACCTAATCAAGGCCTCTTGCATGGTGAGCACGGGACCAACCCTAGGGCAGCGTGGGGCCGTCCTCGTCCAGACGCCTATCTACGAGGGCCGGTAGTACTCCACGGCCGCGATGATCCGCCCCCGTGAAGCCGCTGTCGCAGGTCACCAGCGGACATCCGAGCGTTTCGGCGAGCGCCGCGTACGCGGCGTCGTATGCACCGAGGGTGTCCCGCAGGTCCCAGATCCGATCGGCCAGTGAGGCGCATTCTTCGGCGGGCAGGAGAGGATAGACACAGCGGGTCAGTCGTTGGTGCGAAAGGCGGTGTGCACGTGGGGAATGCCGGCGTGAGCACGGCCGGTGGGCGTTCTCTCCTCGTCGTGGCGAACCGGCTGCCCGTCGACCGGGTCACCGAACCGGACGGCACCCAGTCCTGGCGCCGCAGCCCGGGAGGTCTGGTGGCCGCGCTGGAGCCGGTCATGCGCCGCGGCGGCGGCGCGTGGGTGGGCTGGTCCGGCATACCCGGCGAGGCGCCGCAACCTTTCACCCAGGACGGGACGACCCTGGTCCCGGTGTCGCTGACCGCGCGTGACGTGGCGGAGTACTACGAGGGGTTTTCGAACTCGACGCTGTGGCCGTTGTACCACGACGTCATCGTGCCGGCGGTGTACGAGCGGCAGTTCTGGGACGCCTACGTGCGGGTGAACCGGCGGTTCGCCGAGGCCGCCGCCGAGGTCGCCGAGGAGCGTGCCCTGGTCTGGGTGCAGGACTACCAGCTGCAGCTGGTGCCGGCGATGCTTCGGGAGCTGCGGCCCGACGTGCGGATCGGGTTCTTCCTGCACATCCCCTTCCCGCCGGACGAGCTGTTCCAGCAGTTGCCCTGGCGCACGCAGATCCTGGAGGGGTTGCTCGGCGCGGACCTCGTTGGTTTCCAGCGCACCGGCGCGGCGACCAACTTCATCCGGCTGTGCCGCCGGCTCCTCGGCTACGGCTACCGCCGCGACCGCATTTTCGCCGACCATCGGGTGGTACGGGCCCAGGCATTTCCGATCTCTGTGGATTCCGCCAGGCTGAGCGAGCTGGCCGGACGGCCGGAGACGATGCAGCGGGCCCGGGAGATCCGGGCCGAGCTGGGCGATCCCGCCAAGCTGCTGCTCGGGGTGGACCGGCTGGACTACACCAAGGGCCTCCGGCACCGGCTGACGGCCTTTGATGAGCTGCTGGCCGAGGGAAAGATCAAATCCAGCGAGGTCGCCTTCGTCCAGATCGCCACGCCCAGCCGGGAACGGGTGGAGCAGTACCGGGTGCTTCGGGACGAGATCGAGCTGCAGATCGGCAGGATCAACGGCGAGCGCTCCAGGCTGGGCACCCCGGTCGTGCACTACCTGCACACTTCGTACAGCCAGGACGAGCTCGTCGCGATGTACTGCGCCGCGGACGTCATGGTGGTCACCCCGCTGCGGGACGGGATGAACCTCGTCGCCAAGGAGTACGTGGCCTGCCGGAACGACCGGCGCGGCGCCCTGGTCCTCAGCGAGTTCGCCGGCGCCGCCGTCGAGCTGCGGCGGGCCTTCCTGGTCAACCCGCACGACATCGACGGTCTCAAGGAGACGCTGCTGCGGGCGCTGCGCGCCGATCCCGCCGAGCTCGGCCGCCGCATGGGCACGCTGCGCCGGCACGTACTCGAACACGACGTCAACAGGTGGGCGGACCGCTTCCTCGATGCCCTCACCCGCGGCTAACCGCAATGCATGCATTGCATGCATTGCATGCTAAGGTGCGGGTATGGCGAAAACGCTTCAGGTTCGCGACCTGCCCGACGACACCTACGCGGCGCTACGCACCAGGGCCGCCGAGCAGGGGCTGGCCTTGTCCGCCTATGTCCGCCAACTCCTCACCGAGATCACCCGGCGTCCATCGAATTCGGAGATCTTGTACCGAGCGGCCGAGCGACGTCGTCGCGGGGGTGGCGGTGCCTCCACCGAGGACATCGTCGCCATCATCCGCGAAAGGCGCGAGGGGTGATCGTCGTCGACACCTCCGCGGTCGTGGAGGCACTGGCGGCCCGGCGGCCGGACCCGGCGCTTCTCGATCGGATCGCCGGCACCACGATCCACGCCCCGCACCTGATCGATGGCGAATTCCTGCACGCCATCCGCGGCCTTACCCTCGGCGGCAAGCTCGGCAGAGCGGAGGCCGATGCCGCGCTCGACGACTTCATGTCTCTGCGGATCGAACGACACCCGGTCACCGACCTTCTGCCCCGCGCATGGGCCCTCTTCGCCAATGTGACCGCCTACGACACCTGTTTCGTCGCGCTGGCCGAGGGTCTTGACTGTCCTCTCGTCACCTGCGATGCGAAGCTGACCGCCGGCGGCTCTTACGCCAGCGTCGAGCTCTACGCACGATGACCCCGCCGAGATCTATGTTGTGGGGGGGCGAATCGGACAAAACGACCCCCACAACATAGATCTCGGCGAGGAGAGCCCTAGCCCCAGACGAGACGTGCGGTGTTCACCGTGAGTTCGAGCTTCCGGCGCTGGTCGTCCCAGGTGACCGGGTTGCCGCTGGCGATGGACGCGAAGCCGCACTGCGGGCTGAGGGCCAGATCCTCCGCCGGCACGTAGCGGGCGGCCTCCTCGATGCGTCGGGCCAAGTCGTCGGGGTCCTCCAACCGAGGGGTCTTCGTACTGATCAATCCGAGCACCACGGTCACGCCGCGCGGCATGTGCCGCAGCGGCGTGAAGTCGCCGGCGCGCTCGGTGTCGTACTCCAGCAGCCAGGTGTCCACGGGCACGCCTTGGAAGAGCTTGGCGGCGAGCCGGTCGTAGCCGGCCTCGCCGATCCAGCGGCCGCGCGAGTTGCCCCGGCACAGGTGCATCGCGATCGTCACGCCGTCGCGCGACAGGCCTTCCACACAGGCCCGGTCCGCCTCGATGCAGGCGTCGAGCAGCGCGTCGGGGTCGGTCCCGTCGGCGGACAACTGCTCGCGAACCCGCTCGTCGCACAGCAGCGTCAGCCCCGGCGCGTCGAGCTGGACGTACGGCACGCCGTCGGCGATCAGCGTCTCGACCTCGGCGCGGACGATCCTCGTCAGGTCCGGTAGCAGGTCGGTCCGCCGCGGATAGGCGCGGTCGCTGATACCCGCCTGCCAGCTCGCGATGGTGAAGTGGGTCGGGTCCGGCACGGTCGCCTTGTACGGGCCGGGAGCGTTCGCGGCGAGGAACGGGACCTCGTGCGCGCTGAGGCGTCGACGCTGCTGGATAGGGGCGCCGACCACCTTAGCCGTGCTGCGCCTGTCCTCCTGGCTGTCGTCGCCCCGCCAGGCCAGATTGCTGTGCCCGTCGGTGAAGCCGTCCACCGCGTCGGCCAGGGTGCTCAGGAAGGACAGCCGTCGGTACTCGCCGTCGGAGTAGATCTCGAGGCCCACCTCCCGCTGCAGCTCGATGGCGCGCTCGATCGCATGGTCCTCGGCCTTTCGCAGCGCCTCGTCGTCGATGCGGCCGGCCCCGTGGTCGGCGCGGGCGGACAGCAGCTCGGCGGGACGGAGCAGGCTGCCGACGTTCTCGGCGTGGAACTGGCTGCGCATGATCTACTCCTATCTCGGAACCCGCAGGCCGTCGAGGAAGCGGCGGAACACCGCCTTCATCTCCTCGACGACGCGTTCCTGCTCCGCCTCGGGCGCGTGGGCGATGGCCAGCGCGGCGGCGTTGAGCATGCCGAACACCACCTGGGTGGTGGCCTCCAGCGGCAGGGGTCGGACGAAGCCCTCGTCCATGAGGGCCCGCAGCACCCCCTCGGTGAAGCCGTAGGCGTGGTCCCGCTCGTACTCCTGCCACTTGGGGAACCCCAGCGCCACCGGTCCCTCCTGGACGACTATGCGCCCGTAGGCGGGGTCGCGGCACTGGTCGAGGTAGATGTCGAGGCTGGCCAGGGCGGCGTCCCAGGCGGTCTCCGCCTCGGCCGCCGCGGTCGCGAGCGCCTCGACGGCGGCGTCGGCGAGCTGGCGCAGGGCCGCCTCGAACAGTGCCTGCTTGCCGTCGAAATGGTGGTACAGCGCGCCCTTGGTCACCCGGGCGGCGGCAACGATCTCGTCGAGGGAGGTACGGGCGTAGCCCCGGTCCGCGAAACGCTCGACGGCGCTGTCGACCAGTGCCTGCCGGGTGGCCTCGGAGTACTCCTCCCGACGGCTTCGGGAGCCGCCCCTGACATTGACCACACTCGGAGTCTAGGACATACTAAGAGTATGTCAGTATATCGGTGGTTGGTCAGATCCCATGAGTAGGCAAGGACAGCAAAGGCCGACCCGACAGGAGCTGCTGCGGGCGGTGTGCGAGCACGTCAGCCGTACCGGAGACGCGACCCTGCCCTGGGGCCAGGTGCCCGGTCTCGAGTCCGAGTTCGGCTCGCCGGACGCGGTCCTGCTTGAGCTGCATCGCCGCTGGTACGCGCGGTTCGCCGCCCGGTTGGACGCGCTGTTGGAGGATTCGCCCGACGACCTCGCCGGTGCCGCCCGTGACCTCTGGGAGGAGCTGACCGCCGAGGACCCGGCGCGGCGGGCGCTGCTGGACGCCTACCGCGACCATCCCGCCCTGGCCGCCGCCGAGGAGCGGCAGCGGCGGCTGCTGTGGTTGGCGACCGCCGGGGACCGTCGGCGTGTCGCGGTACCGTCTCGTGCATGAGGTACGGGTTCGTTCTCCCCTGGGGAGACGCGCGTACGGCGGCCGAGCTGGCCGCGGTCGCCGAGGCGCACGGATGGGACGGGTTCTTCTGCTGGGAGTCGATCTGGGGGGTGGACGCGTGGGTCGCGTTGACGGCGGCGGCCATGCGCACCTCGACGATCCGGCTGGGCACGATGCTCACCCCGCTGCCCCGGCGCAAGCCCTGGGACGTGGCCAGCCAGACCGCCACCCTGGACAACCTGTCCGGCGGGCGGGTCATCCTTTCGGTCGGGCTCGGCGCCCCCGACGACCGGTGGTGGGTGTTCGAACCCGATCCCGGCCGCAAGGTACGGGCGGAGATGCTCGACGAGGGTCTGGAGATGCTCCGGCAGATGTGGAGCGGGAAGTCGTTCGGCTTCTCCGGTAAGCACTACCGGGCCCGCCCCGTCGAACGCCTGGTGCCGCCGCCCCCAGTTCAGCGGCCCCGCATCCCGGTCTGGGTGGTGGGCGGGTGGCCGCGCCCCCGGTCGATGCGGCGGGCCGCACGCTGGGACGGCTGGCTGCCCAACTACCTGCCGACCGGCAGGTCGGCCGAAGGGGCGCACGCCGAGCTGACGCCGGAGGTGTTCGCCGAGGCCGTCCGGTGGATCCGCGAGCAGCGCGCCGCCGAAGAGCTTCCCCGGGACGGCTACGAGATGGTGATGGAGGGCACCACGCCCGCCGACGATCCGCGGGCCGCCGCCGAGACCGTCCGCCCGTGGGCCGCGGCCGGTGCGACGTGGTGGCTCGACGCGGACTGGTCGACGATGGAGCCCCCGGTGGTCAGGGAGTCCGCCGAACGCCGGCTACGGGCCGGGCCCCCGCGTCCCTCGTAGGCCGGTGAGCGGACCGGATCGGGAGGCGGCGGGCACCCCGGCCGCCCGGCGCCTGCGGGGTGTCGACGCGGCCCGGGGTGTGGCGCTGGTCGGGATGATGGCGATCCACGTGCTTCCGGACCGCGATCCCGACGGCGGAACGTCGGTCGGCTACCTCCTGGCACACGGCCGGTCGGCGGCCGCCTTCGCCCTGCTCGCGGGCGTCGGCCTCGCGCTGGCCACCGCGCGGGTACGTACCGCGCCCGAGCACGCCGGGGTGGGCGCGGGGATAGCGGTACGTGGCCTCGCGATCGGTGCGATCGGCCTGGCATTGGGGTATCCCGACTCCGGGGTCGCGGTGATCCTGCCCTACTACGCCATGTTCTTCCTGCTCGCTGTGCCGTTGCTGCGCCTGCGTGCGGGTGCGCTGGCCGGCCTCGCCCTGGTCGTGGCCGGGGTCGTTCCGGTGGTCAGCCACCTGCTGCGGGGCAGCCTGCCGCCCGCGGACACTGCCAACCCGACCTTCGCCACCCTCATCCAGGACCCGGTGCGGCTCGTGGTGGAGCTTGCGCTGACCGGCTACTACCCTGTTCTGGCCTGGATGACGTACCTGTGCGCGGGTCTCGCGGTCGGGCGGCTGCCGCTGCGGTCCACCCGGGTGGCGGTCGTGCTGCTGGGCGGCGGCGCGGCCCTGGCCCTCGCCGCGTCGTCCGCCTCGTGGTTTCTGCTCGACGTCCTGGGCGGCCGGGAGCAGATCGCGGCGAACCTGTCGTTCACCGACCCGGGTGAGGTCGACCGGATGCTTTCGGAGAGCCAGTACGGGGTGACGCCGACCACCACCTGGTGGTGGCTGTCCGTGGCGTCGCCGCACTCCAGCACCCCCTTCGACCTGCTGCACACGACGGGTACGGCGCTGGCGTTGCTGGGCGCCGCGTTGCTGGTGGCCCGGGCCGCGGAATGGGCTCTCGTACCGCTCGCCGCCGCCGGCGGCATGACCCTGACCCTCTACACCGGCCACGTCCTGCTGCTGGCCTCCCCGGTCCTCCCGGCCGACCCCACCACCTCCTATCTGATCCAGGTCGCGGCGGTGCTGATGCTGGCCACCGCCTGGCGGGCGGTCGTGCGCCGCGGACCGTTGGAGGAGGCCGTCGCCGTCCTCGCCGTCGCCGCGCGACGGGCCGTAACGTCGCGGTGGCGAGGGTCCGACCTCGAGCATGTCGAGCACCCATGAGCCGTCGTATCGGTACCTTGCGGCCTAAGCTCCTGACCAGGAGTGGCGGAAGGGGTTCCGTGATCGGGTGGACAAGAGTGCTGGAACGGGTCCCATGGCACCCGCGGCCGGCCGGTACGGCGCGTACGACGCGTACGGCGCGGTTCGTCGCCCTGGTGCGCGGCACCTTCGCGGGCGCCTGGGAGCATCGGGCGCACGGCCTCGCCGCCGAGGTGGGTTTCTGGGCACTGCTGTCGTTCGCCCCGCTGCTGCTCGGGATGCTCGCCCTCGTCGGCTACGTGGCGCCGGCCCTGGGCCCCGGCGTGACGGCAGCGATGGAGCAGCAGGTCCTGGACGCTCTGGCCCAGTTCCTGACCGAGGCGACGCTGAACAACCTGGTCCAGCCGCTGGTACACGGCACCCTTTCGCAGGGCCGGGCAGCTGTGGCATCGCTGGGCTTCCTGGTCTCGTTCTGGACCGGATCGACGGCGCTGGGCGCCTGCCTCAACGCGATCGCCATCGCCTACGGCCAACAGGGAGTGCGGGGAATGGTCTACAACCGCCTCCTCGCCCTGGCCCTGTACGCGGGCGCGCTGGTGTTCGGCGTCGCCTTCCTCCCGCTGCTGGTGATCGGGCCACGTACCATCGCGAGGCTGCTGCCCGACGAGATACGCAGCTTCACCCCGACCCTGATCAACATCGCCTACTGGCCGGCGGTGGCGGTGCTCGCGTTCGTCGTTGCCCTGGTCTTCTACTGGGTCGGGATGCCCGGGTCGGTGCGGTTCGGCCAGCACTTCCCCGGCGCGGTGCTCGCGGTGGCCATCTGGATGGTGGGCAGCATCGCGTTGCGCTCGTTTCTTCGGTTCGTCTTTTCCAACCTGGCCATGTACGGCCCGCTGGCCGCACCCATCGCGGCCCTGCTGTTCTTCTACGTCGCCGCGCTGGCAGTTCTCCTGGGCGCCGAGCTCAACGCGCAGCGCATCTCAAGGAGGGCTCCGGCCCGCCAAGACCGCATCTAGATCTAGACTCTGCTCACATGGAGCTCAAAGAGGCCGTACGAATGATCCTCCTGGAGTCGGCAGCCCACCCCAAGCTGCTGAAGGTGGCCCGTCCCGTGTACGACGACCTCGAGGCCGGCCGCCAGGTCCCGTACCAGGCCCTGAGCGCCGTGCTCGAGGAGGCAAGCGGTGCCGGCGTGATAGCGACGCTCAAGAAGCAGAACCCCAACACCTTCGAGGACATGGTCCTCACGTTGGGCCGCGAGATCGACCGGCAGGCGCCGGTGGGCGGCCTGTTCCGCCGCTGACCACAGGTCAGCGTCCTTCGTCCCAGACGGCCTCGTCGGATTCGCTGACCGTGCCGTCCGCGCCGAACACGACGAACCGGTCGAGGCCGCGGGCGAACCACCTGTCGTGGGTGACCGCTACCACGGTGCCCGTACGGGCCAGGTCAGTCGCGGCCCACCGGGTCGGGTGCGCGCATGTTCCGGATTCTCGAGTCGGTCCAGCGCCAGTGACCAGGGAGCTGCTCCTGCGTCGGTTAGCGCCGTTTCGTTGATGCGCAATTGTTCAGGCAAGCTCGATCTCCTTCTTTGGTTCACGAGCGCGGGCCGCCCGGCTCGTCGGCTCAGTCGTCGATCGCCTGGTAGGCCGAGGTCCAGAAGTCGCGGAAGACACCGGGCGGGCCGGGGGAATCCATCGCCCGCTGGGTCAGCAGGATCCCGGCCAGCTCCTCCGCGGGGTCGGAGTACCCGGACGTGCCCAGGCCGCCGGTCCAGCCGAAGCGTCCGGGAACCGTCGCCAGGTCATCGCGCCGGATGATGACCTCACACCCGAATCCCCAGCTGCCGTGGTCCCCGAAGAAGATGCCGGCCTCCGACCTCTGCTCCGGCGTCACATGGTCGGTGGTCATGAGCTCGACCGACGGCCGGGACAGGATGCGTTCGCGACCGTACCGCCCCTTGTTCAGCATCATCTGACAGAAGGCCAGGTAGTCGTTGGCGGTGGAGACCAGACCTCCGCCGCCGGACGGGAAGGCGGGCGGACGGCTCCACCCGCCGCCCTCGGGCTCGTCGAAGACCTGGAGCGCGCCGGTCTCGGGATCGGCCACATAGCTGGTCGCAAGCCGGTCGAGCTTGGCGGCGGGCACGCTGAAGCCGGTGTCGGTCATGCCGAGTGGCTCGAAGATGCGTTCGGCGAGGAACGTCTCCAGGGGCTGACCCGAGGCGCGCGCGATCAGGATGCCGAGCACGTCGATCCCCGTGTGGTACATCCACTTCTCGCCCGGTTGGTGCATGAGCGGCAATGCACCCAGCCGGCGGATCCACTCGTCCGTCGCGGGCGTGGTCGCCGGCCTCGGCGGCCCGTCGCCGCCGAGTCGCTGCTCGCTCACCGCGACCTGGATGGGGTATGTGCCCGGCGGCGCCATGACGGTGCCGAAGCCCATGCGAAGGGTGAGCAGATCGCGCACGGTGATCGGCCGGTTCGCGGGCACCGTGTCGTCGAGCGGCCCGTCGATCCGCTTCAGCACCCTTCGGTCGGCGAGCTCGGGCAGCAGCCGATCCACCGGGTCGTCCAGCCGCAGCGTGTACTCCTCGACCAGGATCATCGCCGCCGCGGCCGTGATCGGTTTGGTCATCGAGGCGATGCGGAAGATCGTGTCGCGCCGTACAGGATCGCCGCCGACCGCCTTCGTGCCGAGGGCGTCGACATGCACCTCGCCCCGCCGGCTGACCAGCGCGACGATGCCGGGCACCTCGCCGCGCTCGACGTAGCCGGCCATGACGGCGTGCATGCGGTCGAGCCGCGTCTTCGACAATCCTCCGGTACCCATCGCCGGTCCCTTCGTCGTATCTCGCCTCGACCCGTTAGACCGCGCGGCGCGGCGAAACTCATCGATCGGCCCGGCCGGGTCTATCGGTCGGCCGGGTACCGAGGGTTCGACCGCACCACGGCGACCGGGCATTGGGCGTGGTGCAGGAGAGCGTGACTGACCGAGCCGAGCACCAGGCCGCTCAGCGCGCTGCGGCCGCGTGAGCCGACGACCACGAGGTCCGCCGCCGACGAGGCCGCGGTAAGTACGCTGGCCGCGCGGCCCCGTACCACCTCCGAGGCGATCTCCAGGTCCGGGTGGGCCTCCCGCAGTCCGGCCAGCGACTCGGCGAGAGCGCGTTCCTCCTCGCTCAGGTCGTGCCGGCCGCCGCCGGACCGGTTGCGCGGCAAGGCGGCGAACGGGCTCGTCCACGCGCGCAACACCCGAAGCCGAGCGCCGCGCACCGCGGCCTCGGTGACCGCGAACTGCACGGCGGCCAGCGCCTCCGATGAACCGTCCGTGCCGACCACCACCTCGCGGAACTCCTCGGCCGGCCGCTCCGCCGCGTCATGGCGTACCACCACTACCGGGCAGGGCGCATGGGCTGTCACGTGCAGGGCGACCGAGCCCAACAGCAGCCCGGAGAAGCCACCGAGCCCGCGGCTGCCCATCACCAGCAACGCCGCGTCCTCGGCCTCGGCCAGCAGCATCTGCGCCGGCTCGCCGTGGAGCACCGCGCCCGATATCTCCCGGTCGCCCACCCGGCTCCGAGCCGAGGTGCACGCCTCGTCGAGGATCCGCTCGGCGTTCTCCCGCATCCACCGGTGCACCTCTTCCACCCGGGCGTTGCTGGACTCGCGCGCCGCCCACGCAGCGGCGACGTGCACCACCCGCAGCGCCAGGCCGCGGCGGTTCGCCTCGCCGCACGCCTAGGCGAGCGCGGAACGTCCATGCTGTGAACCGTCGAAGCCGACGACTATGTGGCCGGACATGGTGACCTCCCTCTCATGCGAGTCTGCCAGGTGAGCGGCGTGCGCGGACCATCGGCGAGTACGCCCAGGGCCGGGACGTATCGTGCTGACCGCTACATCCTCGATACCTCCGGAGCACGTCCCGGGGTACGTCCGGGCCGCCGTCACCAAGGAGAACCAGGAGAACCGACATGCCGACCTTTGCCGCAAACGTGTCCATCCTGTTCACCGAGGTGCCGTTCCTCGATCGGTTCGCGCGGGCCGCGGAGGCCGGGTTCGGCGCGGTGGAGTTCTGGTGGCCGGGCGGGGAGGACCTCGGCACGGTCGAGCGGGCGGTCCGGGAGGCCGGGCTGTCCGTTGCGCTGCTGAACTTCGATGCCGGCGACATGTCGAGCGGCGACCGCGGACTGGCCGGCCACCCCGACCGCGAGGGGCAGTTCCGGGAGAACGTGCCGGTGGCCCTGGAGCTCGCCGGCGCGTTGGGCTGCCGCAGGCTCAATGCGCTGGTCGGGCTCGCCGTACCCGGGATGGAGCGAGCCGAGCAGCTCGATGTGGCCAGCGCGAACGTCGCCTTCGCCGCGCAGCGGGCCGCGGCGTCCGGGGCCGAGGTGATGATCGAGGCCATCAACACCTTCGACAACGGGCCGGCCCTGCTGTCCACCACCGCCGAGGCGCTGGACTTCGTGCGCGGCGTGGGCCGGGACAACGTCCGGCTGCAGTACGACGCGTACCACATGCAGCGGATGGAGGGGAACCTGGTCGCGACGCTGCGCCAACACATCGACGCGATCGGTCACGTGCAGGTCGCCGACTCTCCGGGCCGCGGTGAGCCGGGCACCGGGGAGATCCACTACCCGTTCGTGCTCGCCGCCCTGGACGAGCTGGGGTACGACGGTTATGTCGGCCTGGAGTACCGGCCCGCCGCCGAGAGCACCGAGGACAGCCTGCGCTGGCTCCCCCGTGACCTGCGGCGTGGCCGGGCGCCCGTCGCGCGGCTGAACCTGTGACCCGCGGTGATAGCTTTAGGCAAGCCTTGCCTAACCGTACGAGTGAGACAGTGGAAGCCCAGAACGGCAACGCCGCCGCGACCCCGCGCCCGGCCGGGGGCGACCACGCACAGCCCGGCGGGCCCGCCGGGCACGATCAGGACGCCGAGCGCGCCGGGGTGGTCGGGCCGCTGGACCTGCGCCCGATCGACGGGGTGCGCGGCATCCTCGAGATCGGGCTGCCCGGGGTGGTCTACGCCGGCGTCGTCGTGGCGGCCGGGCTGGTTCCGGCGCTGATCGCGGCGGTCTCCACCGGCGTGGCGATGCTGGTGCTTCGCCTGGTGTGGAGCCGGGGCCGGCGTGACGTACGGCGGGCGCTGCTGGGCTTCGCCGGGGTTCTGCTGGCCACGCTGGTGGCTCGGCAGACCGGCAGGGCCGTCGATTTCTTTCTGCCCCACCTGCTCAGCCAGGTGGCGGCCGGAGGCTGCTTCCTCGTCTCGCTGGCGGTGCGGTGGCCGCTGATCGGGGTGACCTTCGCCCGGGTCTTCGGCGAGCGCCACACCTGGCGGCGTGACCCGGCGCGGCTGCGCGCCTACGCCGTGGCCTCGTGGATCTGGGTAGGCATGTACGCCGTGCGGCTCGCCGCCCTGGCCCCGTTCTACCTGGCCAACCTGCTGGTTCCGCTCGCGGTCGGGCGGGTGGTGCTGGGCTGGCCGCTGTACCTGCTCGCCGGCTACCTCGCCTGGGTCGCCATCGGCCGGCCGGCGCCCCGAAGGTCCCCTCTGCGCGACGACGGCAGCCGGTCGGAGTCTCGCCCTCGAGCTGGGTGAGTAGCCCACCCGCCACCCGGCTGGTTCGTCACCACTTGACGCAGGTGTTGGTGAGGTAGGGGGAGGTGAAGGCGGTTCGTTCTCCGGTGAGCTTGCCTGGTACGGGAAACAGCCGTGCCGACAACGGCTTGCGCAGCCGTACGGCCAGCGTGGCGACGTCCAGAAGGAGACGGGCGATCTCGTCCGGCGAGCTGTCTCCCGGCAGCGGGATGGTGTCCAGTCCGGTGCCGCATACGGCGGAGTAGCACAGCAGGTCGTGGACGTCGACATGGCCCTGTTCCCATCGGCGCCCGAGGGTGGCGTCCTCCAGCACGGGCAGCATCAGGCCGTTGTAGCCACAGGTGGGCAGGTCCGTGCCGTGGAGGGCACCGGTGAGCGCGGCGGCGACCGTGAGGGTTCCGGGTGAGCCGATCTGCCCGATTCCGCATCGTTCCATGGCTGCCGCGATGCTGTCTTCTCCCGCCGGGGCGGGCGAAAGGTCGATCCCACCGAACCGGAGGCCGAGCCGCTCGGCGACCTGCTGCCCGAGTCTGACGGCCGGGGTCGCCTCGGCCGTCAGCGCGTCCCTGACCCTCCGGGTGATCTCGGCCGGCTCCAGTTGGGTGCCGCCGCGTAGCGCCTCGGCCACGATCCCGGCTCCCTGCAGGCCGATCGTCAAGGAGGCCGCGCCGCGGTGATAGGCGGCCGGGAAGAACGGGCCACCCGGCTCGACGCAGGCCAGCGCCGCGAACCGGAAGTTCCCGAAGCCTTCCTTGGTCCCTTCGGCCAGCCGGAGCATGACACGCGCGGCCGGGAGGGCGGCGTCGGCCCGGATGCCGTGCTCCGGGTCGGCAAGCTGGACAGTGCAGTTCAGCGCCTCGGCTCCGACCAGCAGGTCGGCGATCGGCTCGAGGCGGTCCAGCGGGAAGTCGGGGCGGGCCGCCGGGGCCGGCCCCAGCGAGCAGAACGCGATCCCCAGGTCGTCGAGGACTGTCTGCAGGGTGTGTGCGTACGAAACGATCTCGGCCGGGGGCCATCCGGCGAGGTCGTCGAAGACCGGGCGGGTCGACAGCCGCAGGGTCTGCACCTCGTATCCGGCGTCGCGGTAGCCAGTCTCCGCCCGCCGCGCCGCCGGCGCCGCCCGCTCGATGCGGTCGGGCGCGAGGGGGTGCCGTTCGGCGATGCCGAGCGTGATGGTGCGAACCGGCGGCTTGTCCATGGCTGTTCTCCTCGGGCCTGGATGCCTTGGGACCCCTCCCGACCACTATGCGCCAGCCTTGACCAGCGCCCAGCGGGAAGTCATCGGGACTCCGTCACGAAAGGGACATCATGCACCGGAAACCAACCATCAAGAAACCGCATCACCCTCGCCGACGCCACATCAAGCACGTCACACACCTCGCGCTTTCCCTACACAGAAGGCCCGGCGCTGCGGTTGGATGCCGGACATGACTGACCCGGGTTCGCACCAGCCGGCCTACAGCCCCGTGGCCTACCACCAGCCACCGCCGCCGCCGTACCCCGTACCGGTGGGTCCGCACCCGGCGCTCCTCGGCAACCTGGGGATGCGCCTGCTGGCCCGGATCCTCGACTCGCTCGTCTTTTTCGCCATCGTGATCGCCGGCTTCCTGCCTTTGGCCGCCATCATGGGGGCGCTGGACGGCCTGGGCGTGGAGTCCGACGGCCCGCTGCGGGTCCTGGGGTTGGTCGTCGGCGCCGTCCCCGGGCTCGCCGGGTTCGCCGCGGCGATCTGCTACGAGCCGTGGATGACCGCCCGGTTCGGCTGGACGCTCGGCAAGCGCGTGTGCGGGCTGAGGGTGGCCCGGTTCGAGGACGGGGGCAAGATCTCCCACGGCCGCTCGTGGGGCCGGTACGGCGTCTCCGTGCTGTTCAACTTGCTGTCGAACCTGTGCCTGGTGGGAATCATCGACGTGCTTTGGTGCCTGTGGGACCGGCCGCACAAGCAGTGCCTGCACGACAAGATCTGCAACACCGTGGTGCTCAAGTTGCGGCCCTGATCGTATGGGGAAGATACAAGCAGGCTTGCTTGCATGTAAATGAGCGCCTATGGTCGTACGCATGGCGCTGACCACGCCGGCCAGGCCGAGGCGCAGCCAGGAGGAACGGCGGACGCGTACCCGCGAGCGGCTGCTGGAGGCCACCGTGCGGTGCCTGGTCGAGCTCGGCTGGGCGGGCACGTCCACCACCGAGGTGTCGCTGCGGGCCGGCGTCTCCCGCGGTGCGCAGCAGCACCACTTCCGAACCAAGACCGAGCTGGTGGCGGCCGCGATCGAGCACCTGCTGCAGCGCCAGCGGGCCGAGTACGAGCGGGCCTTCGCCGCGTTGCCGCCGGACCAGCAGGGCGTCGACGCGGCGGTCGACCTGCTCTGGGAGATCTACTGCGGCCCGACCTTCACCGCGCTGCTCGAACTTGCCGTTGCTAGCCGTACCGACGAGACGCTGCGCGAGCTGTGCGCGGACCTCAACCAACGGGTCGTCGAGATCACCGTCCAGACCTTCGGGCGGCTGTTCCCCGGTGCGGAGAGCCTCGAGATCACGCCGGTCGCGCTGCGTACCACGCTGGCGCTGATGACCGGGCTCGCGCTGCAGAACGGCTGCGGGAACGATCGTCGCGGCCAGCAGGCCACGGGGGGCGGGTCCGAAGGACAGGGGGGCGGGAAAGACGAGGTGCTCGCGCTCCTGAAGGCCTTCGCGCGCCAGCTTTTCGGCGAGACCCCTGGAGGAACGACGTGACGGACACCGGATGCCTCCCCGTCGTCATCGTCGGTGCCGGCTTCTCCGGCCTGGGCATGGCGATCGAGCTGAAGAGGGCCGGCCGGTACGACTTCGTCGTCCTGGAGAAGGCCGAGGAGGTCGGCGGGACCTGGTGGGAGAACACCTATCCCGGCTGCGGCTGCGACATCCGCTCGCTGCTGTACTCGTACTCCTTCGAGCCGAAGCACGACTGGTCGCGCATGTTCGCCGGGCAGGGGGAGATCCTGGACTACCTCAAGGGTTGCGCGGACAGGTACGAGCTCTGGCCGTACATCCGGTTCGGCGTCGAGGTCACCGGCGTCGAGTTCGACGACGCGACCGAGAGCTGGCAGGTGTTCACGGCCGACGGCGAGACGTACCCGGCCCGCGCGGTGGTGGCCGGCATGGGTCCGCTGCACCAGCCGCGGTACCCGGAGATCCCCGGGCTGGAGCGGTTCCGCGGCACCACGTTCCACTCCGCGCAGTGGGACCACGGCTACGATCTCGCCGGCAAGCGGGTGGTGGTAATCGGCACCGGCGCCAGCGCGATCCAGTTCGTGCCGAGGATCGCGGACCGGGTGGACCACCTGACAGTGTTCCAGCGCACCCCGCCGTGGATCGTCCCGCAGCCGGACCGCCGGCTGTCAGCGGCCGAGCACCGGCTGTTCCGGCGGTTTCCTTCGTTGCAGCGGGCGTATCGGCACCTGATCTACTGGGAGCAGGAGGCGATGGGCCTCGGCTTCACCCGGCCGCGGCTGATCCGAAGCGCCCAGGCGCTGGCCCGCCGGCACATCCGTCGCCAGATCCCCGACCCGGAGTTGCGCCGCAAGCTCACCCCCGACTACACCCTCGGCTGCAAGCGGGTCCTCGTCTCCAGCGACTACTACCCGGCGCTCACCCGTCCCGACGTCGACCTGGTGACCGAGCCGATCGCCGAGGTACGCGAGCACGCGGTGGTTACCCGGGACGGCACCGAGTACCCGGTCGACGCGATCATCTTCGGCACCGGCTTCCACGTCACCGACAAGTTCGACAGCGCGCACATCGTCGGGCGGAACGGGTACAAGATCCAGGACGCCTGGCGGGACGGCATGGAGGCCTACCTCGGTGTGGCGGTGGCCGGGTTCCCCAACCTGTTCCTGCTGCTCGGCCCCAACTCCGGGCTCGGCCACAACTCGATGGTCTTCATGATCGAGGCGCAGACCCGCTACATCCTCCAGTGCCTGGAGACCCTGGATCGCAGCGGCGGGCGCAGCATCGAGGTCCGCCCCGACGTGCAGTCGACGTTCAACCGACGCATACAGGGCAGGCTGAAGAGCGCCGTATGGAGCGCTGGCGGCTGCGTGAGCTGGTACCTCGACGAGAACGGCGTCAACCGGACGATCTGGCCCGGCTCCACCGTGGGGTACTGGTTGCGCACCCGGCGGCTCCGCCGCGGCGACTACACGTACTCCCACAGGCCGTGATCTTGCAGAAATTCAAATCAGACCGGATTTGAATTTCTGCAAGATCACGGCGAGGGGTCACGGCGAGGGGTCTGTCAGCGGCTGAGATCCCAGGGCATCGCTCCGGACAGGCTGCCGAACTGAAGGATGAGATAGCCGACCGAGATCGCGAAGAACGTCCACGCGAAGACCTTCCCCGCCCTGCTGGACGGCGACTCCCGCATGAACGTTCGGGTCTTGTGCGCGCCGTACCCCCGGATGTCGAGCGCCATCGCCTGGGTCTGGCCGTTGCGCAGCCCGAGCACGAGCATCGCGAACGCCAGGTGCTTCATCCGCCGCCACTTGCGGGTCAGCCAGTTCGTATCGTGCCCGAGGTCGCGGATCCGCTGCGTGGTCGAGATGTCCCGGCCGAGCTGGAGGAACGAGGGGAACAGGACGAGCCCGAGCACCGGAGCGTGCACGAGCCGGTAGTCGAGCCCGCGCCGGGAGAAGCTCTGCACGAGATCCGTCGGATGCGTGGTGAACGCGAAGGTGAGCCCGGAAAAGCCGATGGCCAGGAACCGCAGCGCGAGGAGGCCGCCGAAGCCGAGCGCGCCCCAGGTCAGGTCCTTGATCGGGGTGTGGATGGCGATCGCCTCCGAGCCGGCGGTCACCTGACCGGCGTAGAAGAACGGGAAGACGACCGCGAGGATGACGATGAACGGCAGGATCACCTTCCCGAACGTCCAGTACGTGCGCAGCGAAACGCCGGAAAGGAAGGCCGCGCAGAAGAACGTGAACAAGAACAGCGCGACACCGACGGTCAGCCGCGAGTTGAAGATCGCCACGAACGATACGGCGATGACGAAAAGCGTCTTGGAGAACGGGTCCATTCGGTGGAACGGTGACTCCGCTTCCTTATAGGAGAGTTCGAGATCGCCCATGGATCGCCTCCTTGATCCGCTCCCGCACCTCGGCGGTGTCCAGGCACGGCTCGCCGAGCAACTCCGCGGAGAACCCGTGGACCGCCGGTGGGGTCAACCTCGCCCGCGCCAGAACGTCGGAGCCGGCGAACAGGTCGGGCACCGACCCGTCGAAGATCACCTTGCCGTCCGCCATCGCGGCGCACCGGTCGGCGTACTCGGCGACCAGGCGCATGTCGTGGGTGATGAACGCGACGGCCGCACCGTCGTCGGCGAGCGCCCGGAGCAGTCGCATCAGCCGCTGGGCCTGCTGGTAGTCCTGCCCGAACGTCGGCTCGTCGAGGACCACGACGTCCGGTCCGGCGATGACCATGCAGGCGACCGACAGCCGCCGCTTCTGGCCGTGGCTGAGCACGTACGGGCTCGCTTCCTTGCGGTCCAGCAGCCGCACGCTCTCCAGGAACCGGTCCACCCGTTCCCGGACCTCGTCGTTGGCCAGCCGCAGCGCCCGCAGACCGTGTGCCATCTCCTCGTACACCGTGTTGCGGATGAACTGCTTCTCCGGCACCTGAAAGATGTACGCGACCCGCCGCACCAGGTCCGCGAGCTTGTACTTCGTCGTCGGCTTGCCGTGCACGAGCACCTCACCGGCGCTCGGCTTGAGGATCCCGTTGAAGTGGGCGGCGAGCGTCGACTTGCCCGAGCCGTTCTGCCCCACGATGGCGAGCAGCTCGCCCCGCCGTACGGCGAGGTTGACCCCTCGGAGCACGTCCGGCCGCGAGGGGTAGGAGAAGCTCGCGTCCCGGACCTCGATCACCACCTCGCCGGGCTCCACGGACGGGGGTTCGGTAGGAGGTGCGGGTGGGGGTACTGGCGCGGCGATGGGTACCTGATCGGAATCGATCGTGTCCCGGACCGCCGCGACCAGCTCCTCCCCGTTGAGCGGGACAGTTGGCAGAGACACCCCGGCCCGGCCGAGCTCGAGGGCCACCTCGCTGGCCTGCGGGATCCACAGACCCATGCGATCGCGGACGTCGAGACCGTGCCCGGCGAGAAACTCGCGCGGCGTGTTCGGGCCGTGCACGGTCTTCCCGTCCACCAGGAGCACCTTGTCGACCTGGTCGAAGACGGCGTCGACCTCGTGCTCGACGACCATCAGCGTGACGTCGCTCCGCTCGCGGATCCGCCCGACCGCGTCGAGCACCTCCTCGGTGCCGACGGGGTCGAGGTTCGACGTCGGCTCGTCCAGGATGAGCACCCGCGGCCGCATCGCCAGCATCGCGGCGAGGGCGGCCCGCTGCTTCTCGCCACCGGACAGTTGGTGGGTCGGCCGGCGCCGGAACCCGTTCAGGCCGACGAGGTCGAGCGCCGCGTCGATATGCTCGCCGATCTCCCCGCGCGGCACCAGGTAGTTCTCCAGTGCGAAGGCGATCTCCTCCTCGACCGTCAGCGTGACGATCTGCTCCTCCGGGTTCTGGAAGAGCATGTTGACGGTGTGGAAACGCTGGCCTCGATCCAGCTCCCTGCGGTTGACCAGGCCCTTCTCGGCGTGGTCGACCAGGATGCGGCCCTCGTTGCGGCCGCCGAAGTAGTCCGGGTATACGCCGACGAGGTTCAGCGCCAGCGTGCTCTTGCCCGAGCCGCTCATGCCGAGAACGAGCACGAAGTCGCCCTTGCTCACCTCGAACGACACGTCGTGGAGGGCAAGAGCCTCGCGTCCCTCGGACAGCTTGTACCAGAAGCTGTAGTTCTCGACCACCATCGCCGGTGGCGGCATGGAATTACCTCTCCTACGCGTAGGTGGTGGTCGGGCCGCCTCGCGCCGGCGGCTCCTGAACGGCAGGAACCCCTGCCTTCTCCAGGCCGACGCCGAGGTAGCGACCGATGATCCCCCACAGCAGACCGCCGACCACGCCCACGGCCACCGAGACGATGCCCCAGAATGCGCCTCCGGCGAGCCCGAAGCCAATGACCGCGAACAGCGCTATCTGGTTCGTGCCGGCCGCCACCGCGCCGGTCACCGCGAACAGCAGGGTGCCGCCGCGCCAGCGCATGGCGTGGAACGCGAGCACCGTCAAGATGCCCGGGAACAGCGCATACCACAGCAGCAGCGGCCCGTCCGGGTCGCCCATGAACCACCGCACCACATGGGTGACGGTGATCGCGAGCAACAGGACGCCCGCCCGCTTGCGCAGGTAAGCTCCGGCGAAGAACAGGATCCAGGTGGTGCCGTTGTAGAAGGCGTAGATCACGAACCCCGCCGCGCCTCCCAGCCATACCGTGCGTTCCAGGAAACCCAGCGCGCCGAGGATCTCGATAGCCGCCTCGATGATGCCGAGCAGCACCGCGACGACGATGTCCAGCGTGTTGAGCCGGAAGTCCTCCAGGAATCGATACCGCCGCGAAGTGGGGGCCCCCGAACTGGCTGCAGTCATGGGTCCACTCCTTTCCAAGGAACCGTGCCTCGCTTGATCTGACCCCCGAGGCGTCGTCTCTCCTTTCCCCCTTATGCCGTTCGCTCCACCGAGGCGAGGATCAGCTTCTCGACCGCGAGGTCGTATGTCTGGTCCTCGCTCAGGTCCTCGCCCGCCCGAAGAAACGCCTTGATCTCGCCGTGCACCCGACTGCTGTGTTTCCTCAGGGCTGCCACCTCGTCCCGCACAGTCTGCTCCAGCGCGTCGTCGGCCGGAGCCACCATGGTGACCAGGCCGATCTCCGCCGCCTGGACAGCGGAGATCTTCCGGCCGCTCGCGGTCAGGAGGAACGCCTGCTTGCTCCCGACCAGCCGGGGCAGCCAGGCGAGTACGACCGCCGGCGCGAGGCCGATGTCGACCTCCGGGAACCAGAAACGCGCCGAGGGCGCGGCGACGGCCACGTCGCAGAGCGCGGCGAGCCCGACGCCGTACCCCGCCGCGCCGCCGGTCACCTGCGCCACCGTCACGAGCCGGGTCGTGCGCAGCGCCCGGTTCAGCGCGACGAGCGCGCCGACCTCCTCGCGTAGCTGCGCGACAGTCTTCGCCCGGCGTTCCCGGCCGAGGCAGAAGTTCGGTCCGCGCGGCGCGAGCACCAGGACGTGGGCATCGGACGGCGGCTCGCGAAGGAAGGCGGCGAGTTCGTCACAGATCTGTCCGGTCAGCAGGTTCTCCTCGCCGCGGTCGATGGTCGCCCGGACGACGCCGTCGTCCGGCTGGGAGAGCCGCAACCCCTCGGCCATCAGTTCAGCCGATCCACGTTCGCGCGGCCGTACCAGTCGACCTCGTCGGGCGCCGTCCGGACTGTGACGGCGCGGACGTGGGTGAAGTCGTGGAACGACTCCCAGCCGCTCTCCCTGCCGACGCCGCTGTCCCGCACCCCGCCCCACGGTGACGCGGGGTCGAGCCGGTGGTGGTCGTTGACCCAGACGATCCCGTGTGTCAGCCGGCCGGCGACTCGATGGGCGCGTGCCACGTCCCGGGTCCAGATCGCCGAGCCGAGGCCGTACGGCGAGTCGTTCGCCTGCGCTATCGCGTCCGCCTCGTCGTCGACCTCCACCACGACGAGCACCGGACCGAAGATCTCCTCGCGGGCGACCCGCATCGAGTTGCGGACACCGGTGAGCACCGTCGGGCGAACGAAGAAGCCGCCCTCGCAGCCCGGCACGTCGGGCGCGTCGCCGCCGGCCGCTAGCCGCGCACCCTCGCCGAGCCCCAGCTCGACGTAGTTCAGCACCCGCTCCTTCGCCCGTGCCGAGATGACCGGGCCGAGCTGCGTCTCCGGCAGGGCCGGATCGCCGATGTGGATGCGCTCGGCCTGCGTCACGAGCGCGTCGACGAACGCGTCGTGGATCTCCCGCTGCACGAGCACGCGGGTGCCCGCGATGCAGGTCTGGCCGGCCCCGATGAAGCCGGCGAACGCCACCCCACGCGCCGCCTCCTCGACCGGGGAGTCGGCGAAGACGAGGACCGGGCTCTTGCCGCCCAGCTCGAGGGTGACCTTGGCGAACCGCTTCGCCGTGGCGGCCGCGACCGTGCGGCCCGCCTCCGTGCCGCCGGTGAAGGTGACCTTCGCGACCGCCGGGTGCTCGGCGAGGGCAGCCCCGGCCACCGGTCCGAGTCCTTGGACGACGTTGAAGACCCCCGGGGGAAAGCCGGACTCGGCGGCGATCTCGCCGAGGACGATGCTCGTCATCGGCGTCTGCTCGGACGGCTTGAGTACGACGCTGTTGCCGGCGGCAAGCGCGGGTGCCAGGCTCTTCGAGCCGATCATCAGCGGGTGGTTGAAGGACGAGAGGATCCCGACCACGCCGAGGGGAAACCGCTCCGTGTAGGAGTGGTACGGGCCCGGCATCGGAATGACCGCCGTTCGGTCGGCGAGCAGGAGGGCCGCGTTGTAGCGGTACCACTCCGGGAGCCGGGCGATCTGCGCCCTGGTCTCGGCGATCGGCCGGCCGTTGTAGAGGGTCTCCAGCCGGTACAACTCCTCGATGCGGCGCTCCATGTTGTCGGCGAAGCGATTGAGGACGCGTGCCCGCCCCGCGATCGGCAGCTCGCTCCAGCTCCCCGATCGAAACGCCGCGTCCGCGGCGGCCACCGCCCGGTCGACGTCCTCCGGACCCGCCGCCGCGACCCGTGCGACCTCGTGCCCGGGATTGTGCACCGGCAGGGTCGCCCCGAGGCGGCCGGGACCTCCTCACCCCCGATGAGCAGGCCCCTCGTCACCGTCTCGGTGCCCAGGGAACCCTTCGGCGCGATCACGCCGCTCATCCGAACCCTCCTCGGACGATCGATATTGCATCATATGTCATCGACGGTTTTTGGGATATCCGTGTCGTCATCGGGAGGAGGTGTCGCCCTCGGAGGGTGCGCCGAGGGTGCGCCGAGGGTGCGCAGGACGTCGATTGCCGGTCCGAAGTCCGGAACCTCGTTGGCGTCGTCAGTGACCCACCTGTACCGGATCACGCCGACGGGGTCGACGACGAACACCGAGCGCTTCGCCAGGCCCTTGTGGCCCTTCCAGACGTCGTAGCGAACCCCGTAACTCGTACAGGCGTCCCCATTCCAGTCCGAGAGGAGGGGGAAGTCGACGCCGAGTTCGCGCGCGAAGCGTTGCTGGGAGAAGATCGCCGTCACCGCGATCGCCACGATGCCGGCGCCGAGGGACCGGATCTCCTCCGTCAACCGTCCCAACTGGGACAGCTCCGGCGTTCATATCCCGCCGAAGTCGAAGACATAGAAGTGGACGAGAACCGGCCCGTCCGCGCGCAGCCGGCCAAGGTCGACGGACTCGTCGAAGGTGCGGCGCAGGGTGAAGTCCGGTGCCACGTCGCCGACCGCCGGGCCGGCGGTCTGGGGTTGGGGTCCCATGGCCATCCATGCGCTCGAGTGAGCGTAATCTTGCCCAAACGTCAGCTATTTCGGCAAGGCTGGCGACCAGGGGAGCCGCCGGCGTACGACGCCCAGCACTAGCCGGACGACCTTGGTGAACGTATCCGGGCGAAGCCGGATCCGGCAGATCTCACAGGTGACGGGGCCGTCGGCGGGAACCGCGACGATCAGCTCGTCGCACACCGGCAGCACCGGCCGCAGCTCCCCGTTCCCGACGTCGACGAGACGCGCCGCGTGCACGGTATCGCCCCTGCTCTCCGGCCCGTCGTCGCGGACGGGGACGAGGGTGCGGATCGTGCGGTGCGGGGGCTGGAGGACCTGAGCCACCAAGGGTGTCCTTTCTGCGGCGGAGTGAGACCTTTGTGATGACGTACCCGGGCACCGGCCGGGTTACAGGTGTGTCGGTCGTCACTCCCCGGACCCCGTCTGGCTGCGGTTTCTACAGTATGTTGCGGATCGCCATGACAGTTACCCGCTCCCGCCCCACCCCGCGGCGCGCCCCGCTGTGGCGGTCGCTGCTGTACGTGCCCGCGCATGTCGAGCGGTTCGTCGCGAAGGCACACACCCGTGGGGCCGACGCCATCCAGCTCGACCTCGAGGACAGCGTCCCCGCGAGCGAGAAGGAAACCGCCCGGCTTGCCGTACCGGAGGCCGCCGAGCTGGTGTCCCGCGCGGGCGCGGACGTCGTCGTCCGCATCAACCGGCCGTGGCGCCTGGCGCTCCGCGATCTGGAGGCGGCGGTGTCCCCGCGGGTCGCGGCGCTCGCCCTGCCCAAAGTCGACTCGCCGGACCAGGTGCGTCTTGTCGACGAGGTGGTCGCCGACCTCGAGGAGGAGCGGGGAATGGCGGTGGGCCACACCCAGCTCCTTGTCATCGTCGAGACCGCCGCCGGTTTCCTGCGGACCGACGAGATCGCCCGCGCCTGCCCCCGGGTCGCTGCGCTCACCCTGGGCTCGGAGGACTTCGCCCTCGACCTGGGCACCGCGCCCGAGCCGGAGGTCCTCGCCTATCCGAAGCAGCACATCGTGATCGCCGCCCGGGCGGCCGGCATCGCTCCCCTCGGCCTCGTCGGCAGCACGGCGGGCTTCGCCGACATCGAGGGGTTCCGGGAGGTCGTACGTAGCTCCCGGCGGCTGGGCTACGAAGGGGCCAGCGCGATCCATCCGGCCCAGGTGCCCGTCCTCAACGAGGAGTTCTCCCCGACCGAGGAGGAGGTCGACCGCGCCCGCCGGGTCGTCGTTGCCTACGAGCAGGCGGTGAGCGGCGGGAGGGGTGCCGTCGACCTGGACGGTCAGATGATCGACGCGCCGGTCGTCGCCCGGGCCGAGCGGCTCCTCGACCTGCACCAAAGGTTGCACGAACGGTCCGGTCCGTAGCGGGGTTCCGCGGGTTAGCATCGGGCTGGGCTCAGCGAACGCGCTAGGGCCTATCCGCGCGACCCCCTCGTGAGGAGGAGCCGTGGTCGTCGTCGGTACCTGGAACCTGGAGAACCTCTACCGTCCGGGCGGTGGCTTCGGCCCGGACGATGACGCCGCCTACGAGGCGAAGCTGTCCGCGCTGGCGGACACCATCAACCGGTTGGCGCCGGACGTGTTGGGGGTGCAGGAGATCGGTGACCCGGAGGCATTAGCCGACCTGATCGAGCGGCTGAAGGGCAAGTGGGGCGACCCTCTCCTGTCAGAGCACCCGGACGGGCGCGGCATTCGCGTCGGCGTGCTGAGCCGGTTTCCGGCCACTGTGCTGTCCGATGTGGTCGACTTCCGTCCCGAGATGCCGCCGCTGCGGGCCGACGACTCCGGTGCGCAGAGCACCCGGATGGGGCGGGGTGCGTTGGCGGTGCGGGTGAAACCGGCACGCGGCAAGACCCTGGACGTCGCGGTGTGCCACCTGAAGTCCAAGCTGCTGACGTTCCCCGGCGGGCGGTTCAACCCCCGGGACGAGGCGGAGCGGGCTCGCTACGGCGCGTACGCCCTCAACCGGCGCGCCGCCGAGGCGGCCACCGTGCGCGGGCTCGCCGACGACCTGATCGACGGCAAGGGAGAGAAGCGGGCCGTCGTCGTGCTCGGGGATCTCAACGACGAGCCGCAGGCGGCCACCACCCAGATCCTGCTCGGCCCGCCCGGCTCAGAGCTCGGCACCGCGGCGGCGTCCAGGTCCGACCAGGGGGACGCGTGGCGGCTGTGGAACCTCGCCCCGCTGCTCCCCGACGACCAGCGGTACTCCCGCGTCCACCGGGACCGCCCCGAGCTGATCGACCACATCCTGGTCAGCCATGCGCTGCTGGGCCGGGTGGAGGAGGTGCACAGCGAGGTCGGCGGCAAGGCCAGCGGGGAGGCCGGCGGAAAGACCAGCGCGGAGTTGCCCTCCATCGGCAACGATCCGGGTGCGCGCCGCGGCGAGCCCGGCTCCGACCACGCCCCCATCCTCGCCCGCCTCGCCCTCTGATCACCGCGTCCTGCGGAGTCCCTGCACCTTCTCCATCTGGGGTACCGTGATCAGTAGGTCCACGAGGTCGAGGATGAGGGAGGTGAGGCCGCCGTGCGTAGCCAACCTCCAAGTAGCCCCCGCTGACCCCGGCGCCGTCGGCCGGCCGCCTTCAGGTGGGATGGTCGCCGATGGTAGGTGCCGGGTGTAGAGGTCGATTCGGTCTCCTCGTCTCGGAGGTTGCCATGGCTGAGCGCCGCTTCCGTGCCCTACGCCCGAGGATGCTGGGACTCCGCCGCCCCAGCGACCGGCATCAACCGCCCCCGCCGGAGCGGTCGATGGATCCTCGTGCCGCAAGTGCCGCGACCGCCCCGGTGGAAAGGAGCATTGTCGACGCCGGCCTCTACCGCGACGGTCATCGGATCGCCACCCCGCAGACCCTCGGGGAGGCGTATCGGCTGCTGCCCGGTGAGCCCGGCACGATGGCCTGGATCGGGCTGTACCGGCCGGCGGAGGCGCAGCTGCTGGCAGCGGCCGAGGAGTTCGGGCTGCACGAGCTGGCGGTGGAGGATGCCGTCGTCGCCCACCAGCGGCCCAAACTGGAACGCTACGGGGACACTCTGTTCGTGGTGCTGCGCGCGGCCCGTTACCTCGACGAGGTCGAGGAGGTGGACTTCGGCGAGATCCACCTGTTCGTCGGCCCGAACTTCGTGCTGACCGTACGACACAGCCAGGCCCCGAACCTCGCCGCCGTACGCCGCCGCCTGGAGGAGGACCCCGAGCTGCTGGGGCTGGGCCCCGAAGCGGTTCTGTACGCCACGTTGGACTCCGTTGTAGACGGCTACGCCCCGGTCGTCGCGGGTCTGCAGAACGACATCGACGAGATCGAGACCGAGGTGTTCGGCGGCGACCCGAAGGTGTCGCGGCGCATCTACGAGCTGTCCCGTGAGGTGATCGAGTTCCAGCGGGCCACCAGTCCCTTGCTGGGCATCCTGGAGGGGCTCATCGCCGGCTTCGACAAGTACGGCACCGACGAGGAGCTGCAACGCTACCTACGGGACGTCGCCGACCACGCCACCACCGTCGCCGAGCGGGTGGACGGGTTCCGCCAGTTGCTCGATGGCATGCTCACGGTCAACGCCACGCTCGTCGGCCAGTCGCAGAACGAGGAGATGAAGCGGCTAACCGAGGCCAGCTTCGCCCAGAACGAGGAGATCAAGAAGATCTCCGCCTGGGCGGCCATCCTGTTCGCGCCCACCCTCATCGGCACCGTCTACGGCATGAACTTCGACTACATGCCGGAAATCCACTGGATCTTCGGTTACCCGTTCGCCCTCGCCCTGATGGCTCTGGTCTGCGCAGGTCTGTATCTCGTCTTCAAACACCGTCGATGGTTGTGACCCGTCCGGCGACAGGTCTCGTCGGACGCGCGGACGCTCAGCGTTCAGGTTGCGGGATCCTCTTCACCATCACATCGAACACCGGCGACCCCGGCAGTGGATTCCGCTTCTGTGCTACCTTCCGCCATCCCCACTTACGGTAGGCGGCCTGGGCGGCGGTGGCTTCTGGGAGCACAGTGAGCGTGGCGCGTTCCTCGGGGCGGTCGGCAAGCAACAGATCGTGAATGGTGCTGGCTATATGCCGCCGACGCCACGGTGCGCGTACGAGGAGTTCCACTACGGCAAAGGTGCGACCCCGGTACTCACGCGTGACTTGCTCCGGCAGCGGGGTGAGCAGGTTCTGCCACCACGGCGAGGAGGATCGCAGCGTGACGCCAAAGCCAACACCCACGAGCGTGCCGTCTACCCGCGCCTCGACCAGCCTGAACCCGTCCTGCCGACGCTGCACCTCGAAGCGCTCCCGGAACAGCGCGGCGTGTTCGTCGCCCCACTCATACGGCGGCTCCGCGTAGACCTCGAGGTAGAGGGTGCTGAGTTCGTCAAGATGCCGCCTGGCCTGCTCGCCGTCGAGGGTGCGGAACTCAAGTTCCGGAACCACGGAGGTTGCCTTCCTTTCGCGGCGCCGCTTTCCTAACGTAGGCGGTGAGCTGGTCGTGAAACTGTCGTGCGGATCTCACCTTCGGGTAGCGCGCTTGTAGTTCGGCATCGAAGCGCAGCAGCCAATCAACAATCAGTGATGAGCGCGCACCTTGAGCAAGCGAGAGCGAACGCAATCCGACTCCGACGGACTCGTCAGGCTCGCGCTGGGCCAGGCGCACCTTGGCCAGGCGGACCTCATCAAAATATGCGGCTGCGGGTATAGAGCTCGCCGCGGCGCTCACAGGCGTTAGTGGTGTAGTGCTCTGCTCGAGCGGCATAGCGCTTGGTTCTTGTCGCATCGGTTTCGTGCAGGGCCAGCTCGATGTACGTATTGGCGGCGAGGCAGTCCACCTCGGCCTGGTTCATGTAGTGAATCCAGTCCGGCCGAGTCTCGACGGCGCCTTCGTGGTAGACCTCGACACAGCTTTCGCCCGAGCGGGCGGCGTTGGCGGCTTCGCTCCTTCCGAGGTGCGCGTAGGCGCGTGCTTCCAAGCCAAGCAGCTCGGAACGTACCAGCGGGTTGCTGCCGCGCGGCAGGCTGTAGAGCGCTGTGTGCACGAACGACAGGCTGTCGTCGTAGTGGCCGAGCGCAGTGGAGAGCTGCGTCATGTCGCCGATAATCTTGGCGCCCAGCTCGGAATTGGCCGACTCGCGGCAAGCGTGCAGGGCGAGCATGTAATAGCGCTGAGCTACGCCATACAGCCCCTGGTCGTACGCCATCCAACCGCTGAGTTGCGCCAGTTCGGCGGTAATGCTGAAGAGTCGCTGCCTGATCGCTGGTGAGCGACGTTCATTTAGAGTTTCGGTCATCGCGTTGAGCTGGCCGACGACGGCCTTGCGCTGCAGGCCGCCAAGGCCAGACGCATCCCACCGACGAAAGAGCTTCACGGCCTCTTCGAGCTGGCTTACTTCGTCGAAGCCAACCTCGGCATGAGTTTCGCCAGACGGCAGTGACGCCACCCATGACCGAACCGACCGAAGCAAGGCGTCACCGGTCAGGACCGATAGTTCTGCCAACACCTGGCGACGGCTGGCCAGGTCGCGCGCCGAGAATTGCTCCATGACACTCACCGTCTCGTCAGAGGTGAGCGAGAAGTCAAGAAGTGTCGGTGCGGCAGGCGCGGCGGCCTCATCGCCTCCGGCGACCACTGTGACATCGTTAAGCAGGGCGTCGAGTTCGTCCGCGCTTAACTTGAGCAGGCCCGCCAGGCCCGGCCGTACCCACGGCAGCGGCTCGGTCTGTCCCTTTTCCCAGCGCACTACGGTCGAGCGTTCCATGCCAAGCAAGTTGGCCAGCTCCTCTTGGGTATAGCCGACCGTCTTGCGTCGCTGGATGAGCCGCAACCGGCGCCGCGCCATGGCCCTCCCTTCCGCTACCGCCACGGTAGCCCCGCGCTAGCCGGAGCTGGCACCTTCTCGTGCTCGGTGCTTCATTCGTGCCACATACGTGCCGCATCGGCGCTCTGGCACTCCTCTGAGCTGGGCGGTTGGCTGATTCCTCAGTAACCGACCGCGTTTCAGGAGCCAGCCATGAGCAACGGCGGATCTCCGACTCCAAGACGGGCGATGGCTGATGTGATCGTCGTGGACGAGCGGGCGAAGGCTGCCGAGCTTCGTCACCAACATGTCCAACGGTGGGCGCACGCCCGGCTGGTTGAGCTGGCCGACGAGCTGGGTTGGTTGGGCATTCGGTCCACGGTGGACTGGGGAGGGGTGTCCTGGGGGCCCTGCATCCTGATTGAGACTCGGCGCGGCCCGGAGATCGTGTGGTGTCTGCCGGTTGCCGTTCGCGTGGAGGACGGCCGTCCCGTGTACCGGTGGCGTTACGCGTGGGGTCAGTTCCGACGATCTTGCAGTCCCTATAGCTACCCGGCCACCGATGCGGCTCGTGCTGCCGTCAAGATCGCCAGCTTCGCGGAGCGAGGGATGGGCTCGTGACCGGCGACGCCCCGACCGCGGAGCTGCGACAGACGTTCCGTCACAAGTCGACCGCGACGACGCGGAGGGAGGACTAGGCGTGGACTACCGTCACTATCTGATCTTGGATCCGTCCGGGGATGAGCCGCTGTGGGTGCTGGCACACATCGAACAGGCCCGCCGGGCTCGCCTCGATGCCGCCGGCTATCCGGCGAAGGGCGACTGGAAGGCCACGATGGACTGGGTCAACGAGACGCTCGGCCGTACCGGTTGGCTACGCGCCGTGGACGGCGTGTCAGGTGACGTCCGCATCTGCCAAGTGCGCACCGACATCACCCGTCTCGATCTCGGGGCTGGTCCGTGAGAGCCCGGCTGGCAGCCGGAATGCGCCTGCAATGTGAGGGCCGAGCACGGCCTTGCGGGCTACCCACGACACCCAACCAGAAACGACAGAAGAAAGACGCGCCGATGACCGACGTGGATGTCGAGAAGCTCCTTCGACAAGGCCGGCATCTGGACTTCGAAAAGCTTCTCCGAGCCGGACGCATCGAGGCGCCACGGCGAGCCGCTCCGTGGCTGCGGGCCTTCGAGACGAGCGAGGTGGCCGAGCAGGTGTGCTTCCTCAACGACCGGCTCATAGATGACCACCACGCGGCGCATCACGCGCCGGACCCGAAGCGGGCCCTGCGCGAGGTCGAAGCCAAACGCCAGATCCTGGAGCACTACCTGGGCGGTGCCATGGCATGGGAGACCGACCGATCAGATCTGTTCGCCGGAATCCGAGACGCCTGGGCAGACGCCGTCACCGAGATCACCGCCGTCTACTGCGACCACCCCGATTACCGGTACTACTACGGTCCCTATTAGTCCTCCTCATCCTCCTCGTCGTCTTCTTCCTCTTGCTCGGGTATGTCGAACGGGGCACGCCAACCGGTGCGCTCAGAAAATGCTTCCCCGTAGGCTCGCAGCGCGGACGCCAGCTCGTCCATGGCCGGAATAATCAATTCGATTCCGTCGTCAGTCGCTTCGCATTCGCCGGTGCCGGGCTCGGGGACGTATTGCTCCCGGTACTGTTCGGCGTCGGCGGCGTGCTTCCGCAGTGCGGGGATCACGAACTCCTCTGCGATCTCCCGTAGATCCCGGTGCACTACCATCTAGCATCCTTCCTTGGTGTGGCCCGGCCATTCATAATGAATCGTCTTGATGACCCGAGTCCTTGCCTTGTTACGAATGTCCAGGTGAACATGTCCGCCGCGGCGGCATGGCCCACGGTATCGGGCTCTGCCCGGTACATAGTCGTTCCGCTCCTTCTTCGCCGCCTTGATCGCGTCCTCGCGGGTGGCGAACCGCTTGAACTCGTTTTCCTTGGCTTTCTTCGCTTTGTCTCGCTTGGACGGCTTGGAGTAACAGTCGTCCTTGCCGACAGCCTTGGTCTCGGGGATGCGGGGACCCTCCGAGCAGCTACACGAAGGGGCGGCCCCGAGCAGTAGGGTAGGCGTGATCAGCAGTAAGGGCAGGACGGTTCTCAGGCGACGCATCGCGGTCTCCGCCAGAACAGCAGACCGCACCTGGCGAGGCCAGGCGACCCGGCGCCTTGGGCCGAATATTGCAGAATACGGCCGGCTGCCGCGGCCGTCCAGACCCAAGTCCTCGTCGCCTTGCCCGAATATCGCCCGAGCCTCGCCTGACGGGTTCAGACCGCCCCACCTTCAAAGCGTCCGGCCTCGCCGCGCGCACATCACACCTTCGGGGTTAGCGGGATCGGACGGGTAAGGCCCGATCTCCGCACCGCGGATCGTCACGCTCGCATCCTCCCGCAACCCCGTGACGCTGGCCGGTGACCTGGGGCTTCACCGGGTGTGCGTACGGCGTGCGTATCGGCGGCACAAAAGCTGTGTACGGGGTGTGCGAAGAAAGTTCGGTGATGGTGGGTCAAACCGGAAATCCACTGGATCTTCGGTTACCCGTTCGCCCTCGCCCTGATGGCCCTGGTCTGCGCAGGTCTGTACCTCGTCTTCAAACACCGTCGATGGTTGTGACCGGTCCTACCGGAGGGTGCCCAGGGACTCAGGACGCGAAGTCGGCCGCTCGCCATGGCATCTCCTGAAGGAGCCAGGTGTTGCCGTCGGGATCGGCGAACGGGACGAACAACATGCCGCCTTCGTGCTCGTCGACTTCGCCCACGTCGACGCCGTTGGCGGCGAGCTCGGCACGGGCGGCGCGGGCATCGGCGACGACCAGATGCAACGCTCGCAGCGCCCCGGGTGCCATCTGGGCGATGCCGGGCACCTGTCGATTCGGTCCGGTAGACGAGACCGACCGCGCTACTCGGCACCCAGCCAGGCGAGTGTGCGCCGCCAAGCTAGTGTCCTGCGCCTGAAGTTCGACGAGATAATGTACGGTCTCTGTCATGCCTGGACGTGGCCGCCCGAAAGAGCCGCTGGTGTTGTCGGGGGAGGAGCGGGAGACGCTGCTGCGCTGGTCGCGCCGGGCGAAGTCG
>WHSR01000054.1 GCA_009379995.1 Streptosporangiales bacterium | reverse complement strand
TCGGCTCGCTGTACAGATCGGCCACCCGGCTGTGTACGCGTAGCACGGTCTGCGCGACGCTCAACGCGTACTCGCGGGGGGCGGCCTCGTAGTCGGCGAACGTTCCCGGCAGGTCCGGCTCCCCCTCGTGCCCGGCGGCCACATCGATCGCCGCCTCACCGTACTCGTTCTGCGACAGCTCCCCGCTGGCCCGCAACCCCTCGAGGTGTGACCGCAACGTGTCGGAGCGGTCGACCAGCTCCTGGAACGCCGCCCGGGACAGCGTCATCACCGTGCACCCGGTCAGTGCCTTGACAGTGAACCCCCAGGTGCTTTCCGATTCCACCAACACGTCGAGCCCGAAATAATCACCATCGGTCAACACGTCCAGCACGGTCTGGTCGCCGTACTTCCCGGCGCCGAGCTTGTTCACCTTGCCGTGCGCGATCAGGAACAGCTGATCCGCCGAGTCCCCAGCCTGAACGATCTCGTCGCCGGCTCCGAACTCCTGCTGGACGAAGCGGCCGGCCAACGCGTCCAGCAGCTCGGCGTCCTCGACCCCGCGCAGCAGCGGCAGCTCACGAAGCTCCTGCGGAATGACCTGGATCTCCGCGCCGGTGTTGACGAAACTCACCCGCCCGTCACCCAACGCATAGCTCAACCGACGGTTCACCCGGTACGTACCGCCCGGCACCTGCACCCACGGCAATATACGCAGCAGCCAACGCGACGTAATGCCTTGCATCTGCGGCACGGACTTGGTAGTCGTCGCCAAGTTACGCGCGGCCGCGGTACCCAAACTCTGCTGCGGCTGACCATTCTGAGCGGCAATACTCGACTCAGCCGTCTCGGTCACGACAAAGCACCACCAATCCCTATCGGCATAAGCAGCGGAAAACCAAACAAAGTGCCTGCGACAAAAGGAGCTACATCTACCGACTAGGAGTAGCGCAATGGCATTCCCCCTCCACGCATGCCTTTGTGCGGGCCCGACGCTACCTGCCGTATTCCATGATCACAAGAGCTCGATCCAAGCTTTCTCAGGCTTTGCTCGAATTCCCAGTTCAGGGCCGCGAGAGGATTGGGCAACCGCCCGCCAGACCCTTCTAACGGACGAGCACAAAATAACTTCTTAGATTAAATAAGAAATAGGGGGACGAAGCGACGGTTGAGCATCGCCCATGGATCAGGTGGACCGCGGCGACGTCATTGTGTGAAGAACCGTTCGAGCACCGAGACGACCACCTTCGGGTCGGCCACGTGTCCCTGGCCTTCGAGGGTCCGACGCTCCGCGTGTGGGATGCCCGCGGCGATCGCCTCCGCGGCCTGATCGAGGGCCAGGACCCAGCTCGCGGCTCCAGGTGGGTACGGGCCGCCCGTGGCCACCAAGGTCGGCTGGGTGATCCTTGCCAGGCGGGCGGCGGGTGGCTGGCCGTCTCCCAGGCAGGCCGCGTCGTAGGCGAGGGTATGCGCAATGGCCTCCAGACCCGGCCAATACGGCGAGTTTCTGGCCCCCGCGATGTCCTCCTCGGAGGAGTCGGCCAGCCGCATGAACAGTTCGAGCGCGTCACCGCGGCGGCCCTCGGCGAGCACCGCACCGAGTTCCTCGACGTACTCCCGCCACCGCTGCGGCCAATCGTCGGCCATGCTGTACGGCACCTCGTAGACCGCGAGCCTGTCGATCGCGATCCCCGCCGCCGCGGCCTCCAGCACGAGCGCGCCACCCGTGGAGACGCCGTACAGGTGCGCCGATCCGCCGGCCTCGTCGATGAGCGCCTCGATGTCCTCGATCTCGCGTTCCACGGCGTACGGCGGGGTGTCGCCGCTGTCGCCCCGGCCGCGGCGGGCGTAGTTGTACACGGTGAAGTGCGCCGCCAGCTCGGCAGCGAGCGGCGCGTTCTCCGCGCCGTCGTCGAGACCTCCGCCCACCAGGACGACGGCCGGCCCACCTCCCTGCCGCTCGTAGGCGATCGACGTGCCATCCTTCGACGTCACACGGTCCATGTGACTACTCCTCGAGTGTCGTGGAGAGCAATCTCGAGACCTTCAGATGTAGAGACTCTCGCGGCGACCGGAATTCATCGCCGCCGGATCGGCCACGACCTCTCGTACCGGCGCCCTTATCGGTTGAGCGGGCCTTCGATGTGTTCCTTGATGTGGTCGAGCTGCGCGAGGTCGTCGTTGAGCGGCCCCAGCACTACGTAGTCCATCCCGTGCCCGGCGAGTTCCCGGAGCCGTGCCACCTGGTGGTCGACCTCGCCGAGCAGGTAGCACTCCTGCAGGTGTTCGTAGGAACGGTGGGCGCCGAACGCCCGGACGGCGTGCTCATGCTGCTCGTCGAGTGCCTGCGCTCTGGTCTTGCCGGGGCTCATCTGGATGAAGTTGCAGTGCGCGAAGCGCAGCGACTCCACCGGCCTGCCGACGGACTCGAGGTGCTGTTTCACCGTCTCCCAGTCGGCCAGCAGCCGGTCCTGGGTGCCCGAGCAGCGCGCCAGCCAGGCGTCGGCGTTCGCGATCCGGTTGAGCACGGACGCCGGCATGTAGTCGCGGTCGTGGAAGTTCGGGTCCGGGACGCGGCTGCCGCCGGACACCCATACCTCCGGGGGCCGCAGTGGGCGGGGTTCGATGGTCACGTCCTCGAACTCGTAGAACTTCCCGTGGAAGGTGGCGTTCTCCCGGGTGAGCAGCAGCCGTACGGCCTCGAGGATCTCGTCGGTGCGCCTGCCGCGCTCGGAGATGTGCGTGCCGGTGACCTCGAACTCCCGCGGATCCCAGCCCGGTCCGGCGCCCAGGATGAAGCGCCCGTTCGCGAGCTGGATGAGGGTGGCGATCTCCTTGGCGAGCAGCACCGGGTTGCGCAGCGGCAGGACGAGGATGCCGGTGGCGACGTTCACCCGGTCGGTCAGCGCCGCCGCGTACGACAGCATCGACATGGGCTCAAGCCACGAGCTGCCGTACAGCCCCGGAGCGGTGAGCACGTGGTCGATGACCCAGACGTCGAAGTCGAGCTCCTCGCAGCGGCGGATGTAGGCGCGGAGGGTCCGCATCCTCTCCTCTCGGGAGGCCGGATCCGGGGTCTCCCAGGCGTACGACGGAAGCCAGATACCGATCTTGACGCTCATGTCACCCTCCGGACGTCGGGCCGGCCTCACTCCCGATCATGGACCATTGTTAGCGTACGTGGCGGCCTCGGGAGGAACTGTGCACGTCAAGCAGGTCAAGGTCGACATACGGATCCCGGTTGGCCGGCCGATCCCGGAGCTCGCGGACTGGCTGGCCCGCTGCGAGGATGCGGGATTTCACGGTGTGGGTGTGCACGATCACCATCACGCCGGCCGGGACGCCTACCTGACGCTGGCGGTGGGGGCTACGCGGACGTCGTCCCTCACCCTCTACCCGGCCGTGTCCAACAGCGTGACCCGCGATCCGCTGGTCCTCGCCGCGTTGGCCAACTCGGTCGCCGAGCTCGCACCCGGGCGCACCATGGTGAGCCTGGCGCCGGGGTTCCTCTCCGTCGAGCGCGCCGGCCGGCCGAGGGCGAGCGTCGATCAGCTGAGGTCGGCGTTCACCAGCATGCGCGACCTGCTGGCCGGAGCGACGGTGCCCCTTGGTGACACCGCTACCAGGCTGCGTCAGGTGGCCTCGCCCGTCCCCCCGGCGCTGCTGCTCGCCTCCGGTCCCCGCCTGCTCGAGCTGGCCGGCGAGATCGCCGACGGGGTGCTCATGCTCGTGGGCCTTGATCCCGCCGCGATCGCCGCGGCGCGCCGACACCTGCGGACGGGCGCGGAACGGGCCGGGCGTGACCCGGCCGGGCTGAAGGAGATCTTCATCGTGCCCATCGGCGTGGGCGATCAGGCCGAGGTCCGCGCGTGGCCGAGGAGCTGGTTCCGCCCCGGCGTGCCGTGGCTCGCCTACCCGAGCCGGTCGAACCTGCGGTGGCTGCGCGCGGCCGGCATCGAGCTGGCCGACGACCTCGCGCCGGACGAGGTCTCCGACGCGCTGGCCGACCGCGTCTGCGACGCGTTCGGGCTCTTCGGGCCGGCGGAGCACTGCGCGGAACGGCTGCTCCGCGCCCGCGAGGAGGCCGGCGTCGAGCACGTGTTTCTCTTCCCGGTGCACACCGCCGAGACCGGCTATGACATGCCGGAACGCGAGATCGAGGCCTTCGCCCGCACCATCGGCCCGATGCTGAGTCAGCGATGCTGAGTTAGTGTCGACATTGTCGACACTGCCGACAGCCCGAGGGGACGGATGACCGAACGCTGGCAGTTCTGGATCGACCGCGGCGGCACGTTCACCGACATCGTCGCCCGCAGGCCCGACGGGTCCCTGGTCTCGCACAAGCTGCTCTCGCACAACCCCGAGCAGTACGCCGACGCCGCCGTCGCCGGGATCGGGAGGCTGCTGGAGCTTCCCGAGGGCGCGCCCATCCCGGGCGACCGGATCGAGGTCGTGCGCATGGGCACGACGGTGGCCACCAACGCCCTCCTCGAACGCAAGGGCGAGCCGACGGTCTTCGTCACCACCAGGGGTTTCGGCGACGCGCTGCGCATCGGATACCAGAAGCGCCCGCACATCTTCGCCCGCGAGATCAGGATCCCGGAGATGATCTACACCCGGGCCATCGAGGTCGACGAGCGGATGGGCGCCCGCGGCGACGTCCTCCAGCCGCCCGACCTGGACGGGGTGCGGGCGGAGCTACGGCGTGCCTACGACGACGGGCTGCGCTCGGCCGCGATCTGCCTGCTGCACGGCTACCGGTACCCCGAGCACGAGGCGGCGGTCGCCGACGTCGCCCGGGAGGTCGGCTTCACCCAGGTGTCGGAGTCGCACCTGGTCAGCCCGCTGATGAGGCTGGTACCGCGCGGCGACACAACGGTGATCGACGCGTACCTCTCCCCGATCCTGCGTGAGTACGTCGACGAGGTGGCCGCTGCCCTCGGCGACGTACGACTCATGTTCATGCAGTCCAACGGCGGGCTCGCCGAGGCCCGCCACTTCCGCGGCAAGGACTCGATCCTGTCCGGGCCGGCCGGCGGCATCGTCGGGATGGTGCGTACCTCCAACCGGGCCGGCCTCGACAAGGTCATCGGCTTCGACATGGGCGGTACGTCCACCGACGTCTCCCACTACGCCGGCGAGTTCGAGCGGGTGATGCAGACCGAGGTGGCCGGCGCCCGGCTGCGCTCTCCGATGCTCAGCCTGTACACGGTGGCGGCCGGCGGCGGCTCGATCCTGCACTTCGACGGCGCCCGGCAGCGGGTCGGCCCGGACTCGGCCGGCGCCGTACCGGGGCCCGCCTGCTACCGGCGCGGCGGGCCGCTCACCGTGACCGACGCCAACGTGATGCTCGGCCGCGTGCATGCCGAGTATTTTCCCAGCGTCTTCGGCCCGGGGGCCGACCAGCCGCTGGACGTCGAGATCGTCCGGGAGCGCTTCGCCGCGCTGGCCCGCGAGATCGAGGCGGAGGCGGGCACCGAGCGGACCCCCGCGCGGACCCCGGAGGAGGTCGCCGCCGGCTACCTCGACATCGCCGTCGCCAACATGGCCAACGCGATCAAGAAGATCTCGGTGCAGCGCGGACACGACGTCACCGAGTACGTACTCACCACCTTCGGCGGGGCCGGCGGGCAGCACGCCTGCGCGGTGGCCGACGCGCTCGGGATGAGCGGGGTGCTCATACCGCCGCTCGCCGGCGTGCTGTCCGCGTACGGCATCGGCCTCGCCGACACCACCCGGATGCGCGAGCAGTCCCTGGACGTCCCCCTCGACGACGACGCACTGCCCCGCATCGCCGAGACGTGCGGGCAGCTCGAGGCGGAGGCGCATGCCGACCTGCTCGACCAGGGCGTTCCGGAAGAGGCCATCACGGCGGTGCATCGCGTCCATCTCCGGTACGCCGGCACCGACACCAGCCTCGCGATCGAGCGGGGCCCGCTCGCCGGGATGCACCGCCGGTTCGAGGAGGCGCACCGACGCCAGTTCTCCTTCGTCATGCCGGACAAGACGGTCGTCGTCGAGGCCGTGTCGGTCGAGGTCATCGGGGCGGCGGACCCGCTGGACGAGCCCGCGTCCACGGCGGCGCCCCGGGGCGGCGAGCTGGCGGCATGCGCGAAGGTCGGCATGTTCTGCGAGGGCGCGTGGCGCGACGTCCCGCTGTACCGCCGGGAGGATACCCGACCGGGCGACACCGTCGACGGCCCGGCGATCATCGTCGAGGCCAACGCGACGACGGTCGTCGAGCCCGGCTGGCGGGCGGCGGCGACCGACCTCGACCACCTGCTGCTCACCCGGGTCGCCGCGCGGCCGAGCGGACGCGACGTCAGCACCGAGGTCGACCCGGTCATGCTGGAGATCTTCAACAACCTGTTCATGGCGGTGGCCGAGCAGATGGGGGTACGGCTGGAGAACACCGCGCACTCGGTCAACATCAAGGAGCGGCTCGACTTCTCCTGCGCCCTGTTCGATCCCGAGGGCAACCTCATCGCCAACGCCCCGCACATGCCGGTGCACCTGGGATCGATGGGCGAGAGCATCCGCACGGTGATCCGGGCCAACGCCGGCCGGATGAAGGCGGGCGACGTCTACGCGTTGAACGACCCGTACCACGGCGGCACCCACCTGCCGGACATCACCGTCGTCATGCCGGTGTTCGACGACGCGGGCGAGGAGATCCTGTTCTACGTTGCCTCCCGCGGCCACCACGCCGAGATCGGCGGGCTCACCCCGGGCTCGATGCCGCCGTTCAGCCGGACGATCCACGAGGAGGGCGTGCTCTTCGACAACTGGCTGCTGGTGGAGAACGGCCGGATGCGCGAGAAGGAGACCCGCGAGCTTCTCGCCTCGGCGGCGTACCCCTCCCGCGACCCGGACAGCAACATCGCCGACCTGCGCGCCCAGATCGCCGCCACGGAGAAGGGCGCCCAGGAGATCCGGGCGATGATCGAGCACTTCGGACTCGACGTCGTGCTTGCGTACATGCGACACGTCCAGGACAACGCCGAGGAGTCGGTGCGCCGGGTGATCTCCGCGCTGCACGACGGGCACTACCGCTACGAGATGGACAGCGGCGCGATCATCGACGTCTCGGTGTCGGTTGACCGGGAGCGGCGGACCGCCCACATCGACTTCACCGGCACGTCCGAGGTACTGGCCAGCAACTTCAACGCGCCGTCCTCGGTGGCGATGGCGGCGGTGCTGTACGTCTTCCGTACCCTCGTCGACGGCGACATCCCGCTCAACGACGGGTGCCTGCAGCCGCTGCAGGTCACCATCCCGGCTGGTTCGATGCTGTCGCCGGAGTTCCCCGCGGCAACGGTGGCCGGCAACGTGGAGACCTCGCAGGCAGTCACCGGCGCGCTGTACGCCGCGCTCGGCGTGCAGGCCGAGGGCTCCGGCACGATGAACAACGTGACCTTCGGCAACGAGCGGTCCCAGTACTACGAGACCGTGTCCCCCGGCTCCGGCGCCGGCCCCGGGTACCACGGGGCGTCCGTGGTGCAGACACACATGACCAACTCGCGCCTCACCGACGCGGAGGTGCTGGAGTGGCGGTACCCGGTCGTGCTGGAGGGGTACCGCGTCCGCCGCGGCAGCGGCGGCGACGGTCGGTGGCGCGGCGGCGACGGCGGCGTCAGGCGGATCCGGTTCCTGGAGCCGATGACCGTGAGCGTGCTGTCCGGGCACCGCCGGGTGCCGCCGTACGGGATGGCCGGCGGCGCGCCGGGCGCGCTCGGGCGCAACTGGGTGGAGCGGACCGACGGGAGCGTCACCGAGATGACCGGCTGCGACTCCACCGACGTCGCCCCCAGCGACGTCTTCGTCATCGAGACGCCCGGCGGCGGCGGGTACGGGGACCCGAAGGAATCTCAGGGGGGCACTGCCCGGTGAGGCAGCGGGGGCCGGAGCAGATCGCCGAGGCGGTGCGCCGGGCGATCAGGGCAGGTGTGCTGGAGCCCGGACAGCCCCTCGTGCAGGAGGATCTCGCCGCCCGTTTCGGGGTCAGCCGTGCGCCGCTGCGGGAGGCGCTGCGGGTGCTCGCCGGCGAGGGGCTGGTCACGATCATGCCGGGATACGGCGCCGTGGTCACCTCGCTCGACCCCGACGAGATCACCGAGCTGTACGAGATCCGGGTGCGGCTGGAGACCATGCTCGCGGACGAGATAGTGGCCCGGATCCGCCCGCACGACGTCGCCGAGTTCGCCGACCTCGCCCGGGCGATGGACGGAGCCGTCGGCGACCAGGAAACCTGGTCCGAGCTGAACTTCCGGTTCCACCGGAGGATGTACGAGATCGCCGAGGGGCCGCACGCGCTGCGCATCGTCACCCAGCTGCTCAGCCTCGTCGAGCCGTACTCCCGGGCCTACGTACACGGCATGAACGCCTACCGGCGGGTGCAGGACGAACATCACCAGATGGTGGACGCGCTGCGCTCGGGGGAAGGCGCCGTGCTGGCCAAGCTCATCGAGGAGCACCTTCGGGGTGCGCAGCGAGGGCTGGTGGCGAGCCTGGCGGAAGGAACGCGCGAGGAGGATCCCCTCGAGGTATTAAGACCGGGAGGACGACGATGACAACCCAGACGCCCGCGGACCTACGGGGGCGCGCCCGCACCGGCGAGTGGACCGAGTGCACGACCGGGACGTGCCTGGGCTACCTGCAGACCAACCTGGCCATCCTGCCGGAGGCGTACGCCAAGGAGTTCCGGGACTTCTGCTCGGCCAACCCGCGCCCGATGCCGCTGGTGGAGATGACCGAGCCCGGTGTCCCGGACGGGCTGCGGACGGCGCCGGGTGCAGACCTGCGCACCGACGCGCCCCGCTACCGGGTGTACCGGTACGGCCGGCTCGACGACGAGGTCACCGACGTGACCGAGCTGTGGCGGGACGACCTCGTCGCCTTCCTGTTGGGCTGCAGCTTCACCGCCGAGGCCAAGCTGCTGGACGCCGGCGTGGTGCTGCGGCACATGGAGCTGGGCCAGGGCGTGGGCATGTGGGCCACGTCGATCCCCTGCACACCCGCGGGCCGCTTCCACGGGCCGACGGTCGTGTCCATGCGGTCGATCCGCAAGGACCAGGTGGACCTCGCCACCAGGGTGACTGCCGACTACCCGCTCGCGCACGGCGCTCCGCTGCACTCCGGGGATCCGGCCGCGATCGGCATCACCGACCTCGACCGACCCGACTGGGGCGACCCCATCGAGGTCCGCGAGGACGAGGTGCCCGTCTTCTGGGCCTGCGGCGTCACCCCACAGGCCGCGATCATGGCGGCCCGGCCGGAGTTCGCGATCACCCACTCTCCGGGGCACATGTTCATCACCGACATACCGGACGACGACACCAAGGGCCGCAGCGCCCTCTAGCCTCCTGCCGCACGGTTGACGGCGGCCGTGTGGGTGCTAACGTTTGCTCATCTGGCGGTCCGGGGGTCACAGGATCGGGCGGATGCCATGGCTGACAATGGCTCACACGGCAACGGCGGATCGAATGGGACTGCGGGGAATCCGGCTGGCGGAGCGGGTACGGCCACGGCCACCTACGAGTTAGGGGTCAGCCGGCCCGACCTGGAGGTCCTTGACCTTCCGCAGCCGGAGGAGGTCTTCCGGGTACCGACCCTCCGGGCGAAGCAGATCGTCAAGTACGCGATCGGTCCCAGCTTCATCGCGTTGGGCGCCTCGATAGGCAGCGGCGAGTGGCTCCTCGGTCCGCTGAACATCGGTCAGTACGGCTTCATCGGGGTCGGCTGGGTCATCCTCGTCTCCGCGCTGCTGCAGACCTTCTACAACGTGGAGAGCTCCCGGTACATACTGGCCACCGGCGAGGTGCCCATCGTCGGCTTCGGGCGCGTGCCGCCCGGTGCGGTGTTCTGGCTGCCGTTCTCCTTGATCGTCGTCTACTTCGCCCATATCTGGGGAGGCTGGGCGGCCACCGCGGGCCAGAGCCTGTTCGCCCTCATAGCCGGGCGGGTTCCGGGCGACGCCGATCTGCCCACGGCACGGCTGCTGGCGGTCGGCCTGCTGATCGTGGTCTTCCTGATCACGCTGCTGTCGCGGGTGGTCACCCGAGGGCTCGAGCTCTTCAACTGGGTCATGGTGGTCAGCATCCTGGTCATTCTTCTGGTGCTGGACATCATCCTGGTGCCCCCGTCGATCTGGCTCGACGGCATAGCCGGTTTCTTCGTCTTCACCCGACCACCCGAGGGGATCTCGGCGACCCAGCTCGGCGCCCTGGCCGGGTACACGGCGATGGCCTCCGGGCTCAACTGGTGGCTGATGAGCCACTACCGCGACAAGGGCTACGGGATGGGATCGCGGGTCGGCTACATCGCCGGGCTGCGTGGCAAGCAGCGGGAGCTGCTGAACGTCGGGGTCACCTTCCCCGACGACGCGAAGAACCAGGGCACCTGGCGACGGTGGTACCGGCTGCTCCTGCTGGACATGTGGGGGATCTTCTTCCTCGGCGCCATGCTCGGCATGCTGCTGCCAGGCATCCTGATGCGCCGCATGGTCCAGCTTTCCGGTGAGACACCCACCACGGAGAACGTACCCACGTTCGTGGCCGGGGTGATGCAGAGCCAGTACGGCGACTTCCTGTTCTACGTCGCCCTGCTCATAGGCACCCTGATCCTGTTCACTACCCAGCTCGTGGTGTTCGAGGCGCTGATCCGTACCTTCACCGACACTGTGAACCTCAGCCCTCGCTTCCACCGGCTCATCGCGGGTGACCCCCGCAGGTTCTACTACCCCTTCATGATCCTGGTGCTCGCGGTGGTCGCCGTCCTCATCCATCTGGCGGTGCCGACGAGGCTGATCGAGATCTCCGCGAACACCGCCAACTTCGGGGCGCTGATCTTCCCGTTCGTCATCATCTACCTCAACAGCAAGCTGCCCCGCCCGGCGCGGCCCTCCTGGTACCACAACGTGCTGATGCTCGCCAACGTCGTATTCTTCGGATTTTTCTTCGTCAACTTCATCACCGAGATCACCACCGGTCAGGCGCTGGTCCAGTTCTGAGCCGGCGTTCGGATTACGGACTGGTCCCTCGTCGCCACCTCCGGCGAGGATGGTCGGGCGAACCCGATCGTTGGAGGTGGTGGCGTGGCCGAGCACACCGGACGCGACGTGCTGGTGGAGGTGCTGGAGAGCGAGGGGGTACGGCACGTCTTCGGCAACCCCGGTACCACCGAGCTGCCCCTGATGGACGCGCTGGCCGGCCGCGACGGTCCCCGCTACGTACTCGGCCTGCAGGAGGCGGCGGTGGTCGGCATGGCCGACGGGTACGCCGAGAGCACCGGCCGTCCCGCGTTCGTCAACCTGCACACCTCGGCCGGCCTCGGCAACGCCATCGGCAACCTCACCTGCGCGCAGGCCAACCGCGCCCCGCTCGTCGTCACCGCCGGGCAGCAGGACCGCCGGCATCTCTTCGCCGACCCGCTGCTGGCCGGCGACCTGGTCGGGCTCGCCCGACCGGTCAGCAAGTGGGGCCACGAGATCCGCGGGCCGGGCGAGCTGGGCACGTACCTGCGGAGGGCCTTCCGGGACGCCGAGACGCCGCCGGCCGGCCCGGTCTTCTGCTCCATACCCATGGACGTCCTCGACGAGGAGGCGCCGCCCGCTCCCCCGCCGTCGCGGCGGGACGGCAGAGCCGTCGCGGGCTCGCTCGGCGAGCTGGCCGACCTGCTCGCCGCCGCCGCGCCGGACCGGCTGGCGATCGTGGCCGGCGACGACGTCGCGGGCTCGTGCGCGGTCGACGCCCTGGTAGCGGTAGCGGAGGCGCTGGGAGCGCCGGTCTTCGGCTCCCCGTTCCACGGGACCACCGTCTTCCCGGCCGCGCACCCGCTGTGGCGGGGCATGCTGGGCCGGTCCGCGGCCGGGGTACGGAAGGCGCTCTCCGGATTCGAGCGGGTCTTCCTGGTCGGCGGCCAGGCCTTCATGTCCTTTCCGTACACGCCCGGGTCCCCCTTGCCCGAGGACGCCGAGCTGCTGCACCTCTCGTCCGACCCGACCCAGGTCGGCCGCACCTGGCCGACGGATCTCGGACTGGTCGGCGACATCGGGGCCAGCCTGGAGGCGCTGCTGCCGCTGCTGCGGGAGCGGGCACCGGCGGGCGGGGCCGACAGGGCGGCAGACGCGCTCGCCGCGGCACGCGAGCGGCGCGCGGGCGAGATGGCCGAAGCCGACGCCCAGGCCCTCGCCAACTACCCGGCGACCCCCATGGACCCCGGTTCGGCCGTGCACGCCCTGCTGCGCGCTCTCCCCGACGACATCCCGGTCGTCGACGAGTCGGTCACCACCGCCGCCCACGTACGCCGGCTCCACCGCAGCACCGGGCCGGGCCAGTACTTCTTCTCCCGCGGCGGCGGACTCGGCTGGGGGATGCCGGCCGCGGTCGGGGTCTCCCTGGGGCTGGGCGGAGGGCCCGTGCTGTGCGTGGTCGGCGACGGGGCGGCCATGTACACGCCGCAGGCGCTGTGGACCGCGGCGCGCGAGCAGCTCCCGGTCGTCGTGGCGGTGGTCGACAACGCCCAGTACCTCATCCTGAAGAACGCGCTGCGGCAGCGCGGCAAGGACAGCGCGGCCACCGGGCGGTTCGTGGGAATGGACCTCGACCGGCCGCGCGTTGACTTCTGCGCGCTGGCCGGCTCCCTCGGCGTCGATGCCACGTACGTGGACAAGGCCGGCGACGTCGGCGACGCCGCGCGGGCGGCGTTCGCGTCAGGACGTCCCCACCTGCTCCACCTTCCCATCGGTACTCCGACCCCGCAGTAAAGGAGCCCCATGCCGCAGATACCGGCGCCTCCCCTTCGCGTCGCCGACGAGTCGGACGCCCAGCGGCACGCCAGCTGGCTCGAACTCTTCTTCGATCTCGTCTTCGTCGGCGCCATCGCCGAGCTCGCGCTGGTCCTCGGCGACGACCTGTCGTGGCCCGGGCTCGGCCACTTCGTCCTGCTGCTCGTGCCGGTGTGGTGGGCGTGGTCGAACTACGCGATCTACTGTGACCGCTTCGAGCGCGACGACGTGCGCCACCGCCTCGGGATGCTCGCCGCCATGGGGGCGATGGCTGCGGTGGCTGTGAACATCCCGGGCACCTTCGAGGGCGGGTCGACCCCGTTCGTCATCTCCTACATCGCGGTGCGGCTACCAATCATCGCGCTGTGGAATCACGCCCGGCGGCGGGTGACCAGGGTCCGTCCGCTTGCCACGTACTCGACGCTGGCGTTCATCACCGGGACAACCCTGTGGGCGCTCTCCCTGCTGCTCGCCGAGCCGGCCCGCTTCGTGCTCTGGGGCCTCGCCCTCGCGGTCGAGACCGCGGTGCCGTGGATCTTCCGCCGGGCGTTCGCCGGCACACCGGTGCACGAGTCGCACCTCGCCGAACGCTGGGGTCTGTTCACGATCGTCGTGCTGGGCGAGTCGGTGGTCGCGATCATCCTCGGCCTCGGCCACACCGAATGGTCGGCGACCGCCGCGGTTGCCGCGGTCTCCGGCTTCGTCGCCGTCGCCGGCGCGTGGTGGCTCTACTTCGGCCTCTCCGCGAGCCCGCGCTCACCCGCTCGCTGTTCACCCGGAACGCCTTCATCTACGGCCACTTCCCCCTCACCCTGGGGCTCGTGGGCGCCAGCGTGGGGATCAAGAAGGCCATCGAGGCCCACGACGGGCACGGGATGACTGTGATCCTTCTGGGCGGCGGCCTCGCGCTCTACCTGCTCTCGCTCGCGGCGATGCGCGCGGCCTCGGCCGTGCTTCCGCCCGTCGCGGCCGCGGCAACGGTGGCCGGGATCCTCGTGGCACTTGCGCTCGTCGAGGCCACGCCGCGGGTGGCCAGGGCCCGAGGAGGCTGACGGAAGGTGTTGGACTACTGGTTGACCCCGGCGGCCTCGGCCACCACGGCCCGGGCACGGTCGGCCAGCGTCCCCAGGTCACCGCCGTCGCACGAGTCGCCGACCAGCGGGCCGCCCAGCCCGACGGCCAGCGCGCCCGCCTCCAGGTAGCTGCGGACGTCCGCGATGCCCACACCGCCGGTGGGTACCAGGGGGATGTCCGGCAGCGGCGCCCGTACCGCCTTGATGTACGGCGGACCGCCAAGCGAGGCGGGAAAGACCTTCACAGCTGCCGCTCCCGCCCGGGCGGCGCCCAGAATCTCGGTAGGGGTGAGCGCGCCCGGCAGCACCGGCACGCCGAGCCGCTGGCCCTCCGCCACCACGTCCGGGCACACCGCCGGCGTGACGAGGTAGGTGGCGCCGGCGTCGACCGACTCCCTGGCCTGCTCCGGCGTGAGCACCGTGCCGGCGCCGAGCACCACCTCGCCGGCGCGGCGGGCCGCGTAGTCCCGCAGCGCGTCGACGGCGCCCCGCGAGGTCATGGTGAACTCCACCACGGGCACGCCGGCCTCGAGAAGTACATCGGAGACGGCGGCGAACCGGTCAGCGTCGCGGGCGCGCAGGATCGCGACCACGCGTCTCTCGGCCAGCACGCCAAGGACGTCGGTCACTGCCCCTCCTCGGCTCCGCGCCTGCGGACGGCCTCGACGAGCCCGTACTCGACCGCCTGGTCGGCGGTCAGGAAGTGCCCCTCACCGAGATCGTCCTCGATCGTGTGCCGCGGCCGGCCGGTGACCTCCGCCAGCCGTACGATCAGCGCCTCCAGCATCTGCAGGTGCTGGCTGGCCCCGCGCACCACCTGATCGGCCTTGCCGCCGGCCAGCTCGGCCCGCGGCTCCGCGAGGCGGAATCGGGCATGCGGGAGCGCCAGCCGCCGGTCGGCGGCGACGAGAATGCCCAGCGCTGCCCCGCCGACCTGGCCGGCGGCGATCGCGTGGACGGGCGAGCCGGCGAGGGCGACGGCGTCCATCAGGAGCAGCGCCGCGCCGAGGTCGGCGTCGGGGCAGTCGAGGTGCATCTCGATGGGATCGTTCCCGTCCGCGTCGAGCGCGACGATCTGGGCGGCGAGCCGGGTGACGCCGTCGTGGTCCAGCCGCCCCCGCACCACGATGATCCGCCTCTCGAACAGCCGCTCCTGCAGCCAGTCGGGAACACCGCCGCCGCGCCCCTCGCCCGGCCCGCCCGGGCCCGGGGGCCGGGGGCCCGGCGGCCGGCCGGGTCCGTACGGCGGCGGAGGCCGCCCCGGCGGCTGGTACCTGGCAGTCGAGATCATAGGCTCACCCGTGTTCACCCTAGATGACGGGAGGGGCTACGTGGCCGACAGGTTGCCTACCGCTGACGAACTCGACGCGCTACGCCGGCTTCCGACGCCCGCCGTCGCCAACGCGATCGAGACGTTCGACATCCGCCCCCGTACCGCCGGGTTCATGACCGGGGAGGTCCGGCAGATGTTCCCGGCGCTGCCGCCGATCGTTGGCTACGCGGTAACTGCCCGGGTGGTCTGCGGGCAGGAGCCCGGGCCACGTGGTGGGGCGTCTCGGCTGGAGTACTGGCGCTACATCGAATCGGCCCACCGCGAACTCGGCCCCCTCGTCATGGTCACCCAGGATCTGGACGATCCGCCGTTCGGCGCCTGGTTCGGCGAGGTCAACGCCAACATCCACACGGCGCTCGGCTGCGTCGGCGTCGTCACCAACGGCGGCATCCGGGACATGGAAGAGGTCGAGGCGGTCGGGCTGCCCATGTGGGCCGGCGAGGTAGTGGTGTCCCACGGATACACACACCTCGTGGACTTCGATAACCCCGTCCGGGTCGGCGGCCTCACCGTTTCGCCCGGCCAGTTGCTCCTCGCCGACCGGCACGGCGTGATCGAGATACCGCTGGAGATCGTGGCGGAGGTCCCGGAGGCGGTACGTCAGGTGGAGACACGGGAACGGGCGGTCATCGCCTACTGTCAGTCATCCGACTTCAGCGCGGACGGCCTGCACGCCCTCGTCTCCGGGCAACGGGATCACCACTGAACCCACTCAACGAACCTCACCAAGGAAGAGGACGGCCGTCGCGGAAGAAGCCGCCCGTCGGGCCGTCGTCCAGCAGGGTTGCCCCCCACACCACGCCCGCGGCACCCTCGGCCACCGGGCGCCCGCCGGGGCCTCCCATATCGGTGGCGACCCACCCGGGGCACACGGCGTTGACGAGCACGCCGTCCCCGCGCAGCTCGGCGGCGAGCATCTTGGTCAGGGCATTCAGAGCGGCCTTCGAGACCGAGTAGGCGGGGGTGCCGCCACCCATGCTCGCGAGCGAGCCGCCCTCGCTGGAGACATTGACGACGCGGGCGCTCGAGCTGGCCCGCAGCAGTGGCAGCATGGCCAGGGTGACCCGCCAGGCGCCGATCAGGTTCGTCTCCAGGGCCTCGCGGACAGTGCCGAGATCGGCGGTACGGGCCAGCTGCCAGGTGTCGTAGTGAATGGCTGCATTGTTCACCAGCACGTCGAGCCGTCCGTACGTATCGCCGAGCTCCCTGGCGAGCCCCTCGATCGTCCCCGGATCGGTCACGTCGAGTCGCCGGGGTAGGACCGTGTCGGGTAGTCCGCGGGCCGCCCGCTGCGCCTTGGGCAGATCGCGTGCGGTCAGCACCACATCGCTCCCGTCCCTGGCGAGTTGCCGTACGACCTCCAAACCGATGCCACGGTTGGCTCCGGTCACCAGACAGACCCGGGTCATCCGGGAAGCCTCCCCGGACAGCACCCCGTGGACCCGGGGCCGAGCGCCTGGCGTTGCCTTACTCATACCGCCCATGTCACGTCGAAGACACGGACGACTTCGGCCCGGTCGTCAACATAGAAGGACACCAACCCGTATAAGCCGAAGACAGCCTGCCGGTACTCCGGCTCCGCCGGGCGCATGGGCACAGCGTCCCAGGGCGTGACGGTCACCTTAGCCCAGACAAGTGACGAGTGCATCGAAGGCGTCCTGGGGAAGACCCTGAAGCTGTCCAAGTGCGGCCGCGTGCAGTTCCACGCGGTAGTTCACCGTGTGTCTCCAGGGCGACCCGCCCAGCCGGGAACGACCCGCTCGACCGGGACGAAACGATCGGGACTTCCCGTACGAGCTTCCTCAGCCCGCTGTTGGAAGTCCGGCTGGATGTACGCGACGGCCCGCAGATGCCAAAGACGCAAGACCTCTTGGAGCTGCCGGTAACGCCAAAGCTCGTGGGCGGCATCCAAAGCGCTCCGGTATTCGTGGATGAAGCGCTCGCGCTCGTCGGCGGGAAGCCGACGCAAGATCTCCTCGGGGTCGAGGGTTCCCTGGTCAATGGGTTGAGCCGTCACGTCATCTCCCGAAGCGATCCTGCTCTCCCTTTGGGGCTAGGCGTCGGACGTAGTCTGAGACAACGCCGTACGGTGTGACACGCGTCATCTCCGTACGGGTGGTCTTTTCAGCTACCCGTACGGAGAGTCTATGCCGCGACATGACAGTCAGGCGGCTTTCGCCGCCGCGAGTCGTGGCAGAGCCTCTAGCTTCGAAGAGCTCGTGACCAGAATCGCGCCCGAAATGTCCCTCTACCTAGTCACCGACTCTGTCAAGGATGCCGGGCGGGTCCGCCGGCAGTCCACGTAGTGCGTCCTCGACCTCCGCGCGAACCAGGGCGTCACGCATCGCGGTCCCCCCGCGGACCTCGTGCCACCACTCGGCCATCGCCATCTGGATCAGCTGCGGCAGCAGATCGTACGACCGCTTGAACAGCCACTTCGTCCCCTTCGTGGCCATCCAGTAGGTACGCGCCGCCGCGGTCGGCGGCGGATTCGTCGGCTCCGGGTCCGGGAGCGCCGCCAGCGGCACTCCGCGCTCGGCGAGCTCGGTCGCGAACACCCGGGCCAGCAGCCGATGTCCGCGTTCGCTCGGGTGCAGCGGGTCGATCCCCCACATGCGCCGGTCGTAGACGGCCGGGCGGACGGTGAGGTCGATGTGGACGGTTCCATGCCGGCGCGCGAGGTCGTCGAGGATGGAGTTGACGGCACGAACCCGGCGGCTCAGCGGGCGGCGGAGGAGTTCGGGCAGCTTCAGCATGAGCCCCGGGTCGGGCAGGCCAGCGGTAAGTACGAACGCACCGACGTGTCGCAGCCGTACGACGATCTCCTCCAGGTCGGCGGCGATCATGTCGAGGTCGAACCTTCCGCGCAGGGTGTCGTTGACGCCCACCAGCACCGAGGCCAGCGCCGGCCGCACCGACAGCGCCCGCGGAAGCTGCTCGGCGGCCACGTCCCGGACCAGCGCACCGCAGCTGGCGAGGTTGGTCAGCTCGACGCGGCCGGACCCCTCCGCCGGCACGGTCAGCGAGTCGGCCAGGTACGTCGCCCAGCCGCGCCAGCCACCGCAGGGTTGCGGATCACCGAGCCCCACCGTGACGGAGTCCCCGAGAGCCGCGAACCGCATGGCTATCGCTCCCTCACGGCGCCAGCCCGTGCGCGCGGAGGAATCCCTCGACGGCCGCCGGCCAGGCGAACCGCTCGGCCTGTCGGCGGGCCAGGCGCGTGCGCTGTGGTTTCGGGCGGGCGAGGAGCTGCTCGACCGCGTCGGCGTACGCCGCCTCGCTGTCGTCGACGGCGATTCCGGCCGGCCCGACCACCTCGGGGAGTGCGCTTTCCCGGCTCACCACCACCGGCGTCCCACCGGCCAGTGCCTCGAGCGCGGCGAGGCCGAAGGTCTCCACCGGACCGGGGGCGATCGCCACGTCGGCGGTGGCGATCAGCCTGGCCAGCAGACCGCGGTCGGCGACGTGTCCGAAGAACCGGACCGGCAACCCGGCCGCCTGTGCCTCCAGCGACGGTCGGCGCGGCCCGTCTCCGACGACGGCGAGGGCCGCCGGTACTCCCCTGCGGCGCAGCTCGGCCAGCGTGGCTATCGGCCGATCCGGCCGCTTCTCCGCGGACAGTCGGCTGCAGTGTACGAGCAGCGCCTTGCCGAGGGGCGCCAGCGCGGTACGCAGCCGAACGTCGTACCGGCTCGGGTTGAACCAGGCCAGGTCGACGCCGAGCGGCACGCGGAGAAGGTTCGGCGCACCGAGGCGGCGAAACTCGGCGGCCGCCCACTCGGTCGTACAGACCACCACGTCGAAGGAGTGCGCGGTGGCCCGGTTGAGCCGATCGGACAGCCTCTGCATCGACCTCTGCATCGACAGTCGCCGAGGGCCGAACAGACGAAGCAGCCCGGCGAGGCTCTCGTGGGAGACCATGACCGACCGGATGCCGCGCGCCCGCGCCCAGGCGCCGGTCCAGCGCAGCGTCGTGCGGTCGGACACCTCGAGCCGGTCCGGCTCCAGGGCCTCGAGCAGCCGGCTCAGCGAGAGCGTCGCGGTGATGACGCGGTAGCCGCCGGTGCCGGGCACTATCGGCCCCGGCACGGTGATCACCCGTCCCTGCTCGGTGTCCTCCTCGCGCGCTTCAGGCCCGGGCACGACGAGTACCGGCTCGTGCCCGGCCGCCAGATAGCCCGCGCCGAGCTCGCGCAGCGCGGTATGCAGCCCCCCGGAACGCGGGGCGACGAAGTTGGCCAGCCGCACGACACGCACGCCTGCCAGCATGAACTCGCCGGCTGCCGGGATCGGCAACCCAACGTGACGGGTCCACGAATCTTTGGCAACGCATCCGTCTCTGGCGGGCGGAGGGCGCCGATCATGCCGCCCAGGTCCCGGCGTCCGCCGCCACGACATCGTGGTAGTGGCCGAGGAGCTCGTCGCAGATGGACGCCCAGGTACGGCCGCTGACCGACCGCCGGGCGTGGTCGCTCATCCGGCCGCGGGCGAACGGGTCGCCGGCCAGCGTGGCGACGGCGGTCCGCATCGACGCCGGGTCGTCCGGCGGGTAGAGCAGTCCGTTGTACCCGGGCCGTACGAGATCGAGCGGACCACCCGCCGCCGGCGCGACCACGGGGACGCCCGAGGCCAGCGCCTCCTGAACGGCCTGGCAGAACGTCTCGTTCGCGCCGGTGTGCGCGAAGACGTCGAAAGAGGCCAGGATGCGCGACAGGTCGTTGCCGGTGCGGAAGCCGCAGTACACGGCGGCCGGCAGCCTCTGCCGCAGCCGGCGCTCGGCCGGGCCGTCTCCGACGATCACCAGTCGGATCCCGGGCAGGTCGGCGAGCTCAGCGAGGAGGTGGACGCGCTTCTCGGCGGCCAGACGGCCGACGTATCCGACGATGATCTCGCCGCCGGGGGCCAGCTGGCTCCTCAGCCGCTCGCAGCGATGGCGCGGATGGAAGCGCTCCAGGTCGACCCCGCGGCCCCACAGCGCCAGCCGCGGAAAGCCACGCTGCTCCAACTCGCGCAGCATGGCGGTGGACGGCACGAGGGTGCGTACGGCCCTCCGGTGGATCCGGCACAGCCAGGACCAGATGAGCGTGTCGGTTCCGCGGAGGCCGTACTGGCGCGCGAAGCCGGCGACGTCGGTCTGCAGCACCGCGACCGCGGGAACCCCGAGCCGACGGGCCGCCATCGCACCCGACGCGCCCAGCAGGGAGGGCGACGCGAGGTGCACGACATCCGGCCGGAACCCTTCCAGGATCGTCGTCACCCGCCTGCTCGGCACGCCCACCACGAACGACCGGTAGAACGGCAGCGCGACGCCGCGTACCAGATGAACCGGAAACCCCGCGTAGCTCGCCGGACCCGGAGCCGGCGCGACGACTATCGCCTCGCATCCGCGGGCGGCGAGATGCTCCAGCACCCGGCAGACCGAGTTCGCGACCCCGTCGACGCGAGGCAGGAACGACTCCGTGACGACCGCGATCCTCACGTTCTCCAAAAGTGCGGCAGCCAGCCGACGTGCACGCCAAGAACAGCTACAGGCCGGGCAAACATCAGCTGACACTTTGTTGCATCCGATGATGGGCCACCCATCCGTTAGGTTCGGTTCGGTGGCCCATTCATCGGAGGAAGCCGGCCGCCGGCCCGCGTCGGCCGAGGCGCTCGACCTCCTCCCGCATCCGGAGGGCGGCTGGTACCGCGAGACCTGGCGCACCTCGGCCTCGTTCACCCCGCCGGGGTACGAGGGCCCCCGGGCCAGCGCGACGGGCATCTACTTTCTCCTCACCCCGGGTGACGAGTCCCGCTGGCACCGGGTCCGCTCGGACGAGCTGTGGCTGTGGCACCGCGGTGGCCCGCTCACGCTCCGGCTCGGCGGCGCCGGCGAGACCCCCGACGCGCGGCCGGCCGAGGTGACGTTGGGGCCCGACGTCGAGGCCGGCCAGGTGCCGCAGGCGCTCGTCCCGGCGGGGTCGTGGCAGTCGGCGCGGCCGGCCGGAGACGTCGAAGCGCTGGTGACGTGTGTGGTATCTCCCGGCTTCGACTTCGCCGATTTCCAGTTGCTCTGACGCCTCGCGTGCCGTCCGGTGGCACATATGCGAACGTTTGTGGCCTGCCTGCGCCAGACCCGTTGACAGCGCCCCCTGATCCCTGGTCCGATGATCAGCAACGTGATCTTCGACACACGCGCCGCCTCGCGAGGAGGTTTCCATGGCCGTGCAGGAAGAGTTCGCCACCGAGCTGCGTAGCCGCTGGCTGCCCGCTGTCCCCTACCGAGATCTACCCGAACCGCCGACCTCGGCGCGAAAGGTAGTGGGCGCCAGCATCATCATCAGCGCGGTCGCGATCGGCTCGGGGGAGACCGTCCTGTGGCCCAACATCACCTACCAGGTGGGCCTCGTCCTCATGTGGGCGGCGGTCATCGGGTTCCTGACCCAGTACTTCATCAACATGGAGATCGAGCGCTACACGCTCGCCACCGGCGAGACGGCGGTGACCGGGTTCACCCGGCTGTGGAAATGGTGGGGGCCGCTGTTCATCATCATGGCGTTCATCCCGAACGTCTGGCCCGGCTGGGGAACCGGCGCCGCCACGATGCTCACCTTCATCCTCGGCGGCGGCAGCGTCACCTTGCTCGCCATAGCGGCTCTGGTCGCTATCGGCATCGCGCTCACCCTCTCCCCCGTCGTCTACCAAACCGTGGAGAAGGTCCAGTTCGTCCTCGTCGCGCTCATCGTGGCCTTCCTGGTCGTGGCCGTCATCCTCGGGACGAGCGCCAGCGACTGGGGCGACTTCGCGCTGAGCTTCTCCAACATCGGGCGGTTCCCGCCGTTCGCGGCCGTCGGCGGCGTCGCCGCCCTGATGGGTGCCATCGCGTACGCCGGCGCCGGCGGGGCGAGCAACCTCGCGCAGAGCAACTGGATCCGGGACAAGGGCATGGCCATGGGCGCCTACATCCCGCGGGTCGTCTCCCCGATCACCGGTGAAGAGGTCGCCGCGCCGGGCACCGGCTACATGTTCCGGGAGACCGACGAGAACGTGGCCCGGTGGCGGCGCTGGTGGAAGCTTGCCAGCCGGGAGCACTTCATCACGTTCTTCGTGATCGGTTGCTCGACCTTGATCATCATGTGCCTCCTGGTGTACGCGACCGTGTACGGCACGGAACTCCCCTCGGACGAGGACTTCGCGTTCCTGCGCCAGGAGGGTCTCATCCTCGGCGAGCAGGTCGGCTCCTGGTTCACCATCGCCTTCTGGGCGGCCATCATGGCCGCGCTGTTCTCCACCGAGCTCGGGGTCGTCGACTGGGTGAGCCGCTTCATCGCCGACTCGATCAAGGTCAACGTCTTCCGGGACAACGACGCGGTCACCGAAAGCCGCCTCTACACAGGCATGGTGTGGCTGATCGTGGTGGTCGGCTCGGCGATCCTGCTGTCCGGCATGAACGAGCCGCTGGTCCTGCTGATTCTCGGCGCGGTGCTGAACGGCTTCGTGATGTTCGTCTACTCGATCCTGCTCATCGTGGTGAACCGCGGCTCCCTGCCGAGGTCGATCCGGCTGTCCGGTTTCCGGTTCGCGGCGATGATCTGGGCGTGCCTGTTCTACGGCGTGTTCGCCGCGCTGGTCATTGCCAGCGAGGTGTTCGGGGTCGTGTAGGTGCTCAAGCGACTGTGGCTGCGGCTGCTCGTGGCCTTGGCCATCTGGATCGTGCTGATCCTGATCCTGTGGGCTGTGGGTCTGCTGCGCTGATGCGCCTCCGCCCCCCTTGGGAGGGCGGGGGCGCTCAGTCCCGGTCCAGCTCGGCCCGCAGCTCGTCGAGCGCCTCCCCGCCGGCCATCTTGGTCTCCAGCTCGGTGACGGAGATCTCGCCCTTGCGGTACGTACCGGTGTGCCGGCCGTGCTCGAGCAGCACGAAACGATCGCCCACCGGGAAGGCGTGGTGGACGTTGTGCGTGATGAGGACGACCCCGACGCCCCGTTCCCGGGCCTGGGCGATGTAGCGGAGGACGATGCCGGCCTCCCTCACCCCCAACGCGCTCGTCGGCTCGTCGAGGATGAGCACCTTGGCGCCGAAGTAGACGGCGCGGGCGATGGCTACCGACTGCCGCTCGCCCCCGGACAGGGTGGCAACCGGCTGGGCGGTGTCGCGGACGCCTATGCCGATCTTGCGGAGCTCGTCGCGGGTGACCCGGTCGGCGCGGGGCTTGTCGAACCTCCGGAACGGACCCCGTCCGCTGACCGGCTCCCGGCCGAGGAAGAAGTTCCGGGAGATGCCGAGCAGCGGGATCATCGCGAGGTCCTGGTAGACGGTGGCGATCCCGTACTCGATGGCTTCCCGCGGCGAACCGAAGACCGTCTCGTTGCCGTCGACGAGGAGCGTGCCCCGGTCCGGCCGGTGGACCCCGGACAACACCTTGATCAGCGTCGACTTGCCCGCGCCGTTGTCGCCGAGGAGGCACGTCACCTCGCCGCCGTGCACCTGCATCGAGACGTCGTCGAGGGCGATGACGGAGCCGAAATACTTCGATACGTTCCTGATCTCGAGCAGGGGCGCGGCCCCGGGAACGGGAGTGCGGTCGGCCATCAGCGCTCCTTCGAGGCCTGCCTGCGGATGTAGGTGTTGAACAGCACGGCGGCGAGCAGCATCACGCCGACGAAGACCTGGAACCAGTCGGTATTGACGCCGGTGAAGAAGATGCCCATCTGGACCATGCCGAAGATGAGCGCGCCGAACACGGCGCCGACAACCGACCCGTACCCGCCGGTCAGCAGCGCGCCGCCGATCACGACGGCGGCGATTGCCTGCAGCTCCAGGAGCTCGCCGCGCAGCACGTCCGCGGACCGAGTCGAGGTGACCTGGATCATGGCGAGCAACGTCGCGCCCACGGCCGTGCATACGAACAGCAGCATCTTCACCCGGTTCGTCGGCACCCCGACGTTGCGGGCGGCCGTCACGTCGCCGCCGGCGCCGAAGATCCAGTTACCGAACCGGGTGCGCTGCAGGACCCACGTTCCGAGCACGGCCAGGCCAAGCCACCAGAAGACGGAGGCCGGCAGGCCGCCGACCTCCCCGGAGAAGATGACCGGCAGCGGCTGCCCCTCGCCGCCGGCGGTGACACCGCCGATCTGGGTACGGCCGGTCAGCAGCCGGGAAAAGCCGATGGTGAGCCCGCGCAGCGCGAACAGCATGCCGAGGGTGACGATGAACGACGGCAGGCCCGTCCGTATCACCACGTATCCGTTGAAGAGCCCGACGAGCACGGCCAGCGCGAGGGCCAGCAGCACCGCCACCCACATCGGCAGGCCGTACTCGACGGTCGTGACCGCGACGACGATCCCGGCCGCGCCCACCATCGACCCGACCGAAAGATCGAACTCACCGGCGATCATCAGCAGGGCGACAGGCACCGCCACGATGCCGAGCTGGGCAGCCACCTCCAGGTAGCTGACAGTCCCGCCGAAGGTCAGGAAGCCGCTGTCGCCGGCGGTGATCGCGAAGAAGACGAAGACCAGCACCGCCCCGGCGACGGCGGCCAGCTCCGGACGGGTGAGCTGCCTGCGCAGAAAGCCGATGTCGCGGACCCTGTCTTGCACGGCCGAAGTTCCCGTCATGGTCATCCCTCGCCCGTCAGCGGATCCCGTCCTTGCTCAGCTGGAGGACGTCCTCCGCGTTCTCCTTGGTCACGAAGGCCGGGCCGGTCGGGGTCTCGCCGACCGGGGTCACTCCGTACTGGACGTACTGGGTCAGCTGGAAGACCGGGAGGTAGCCCTGCAGCCACTGCTGCTGGTCGATCGCGAAGAGCGCCTTGCCGTCGATGACTGCCTGGAGGATCTCCGGCGACAGGTCGAAGGTGCCGAACTTGACCTGGCCTCCCGCGCCCTCCAGCGCCGCCACGGCCGGATTCGCGCCGCTCGGACCGAGCGCCAGCATCCCGTTCGCATCGGGATTGTTGCGCAGCGCCGCCTCGATGCCGCGCTGTGCCTGCGTGGGGTTTTCGCCGTCGACGGCCACCTGCTTGACGGTGCCGCCGAGCCCTTCCTCGAAGCCGTCGCACCGCTGGTCGAGGGTGACGACGCCCTGCTGGTGGTTGATGCACAGCGCGTTCGTCACGCCGGCGGCGGCCAGACGCCTGCCGGCCTCGGCGCCGGCCTCGTACTCGGTCTGCCCGACGTAGCTCAGCGCGCCCACGTCCTGCCAGACGTCCCGCCCGGCGTTCAGGACGACCACCGGGATGCCCTCATCCGTCGCCTTCTTTACCACCGGCGCGAGCGCGTCGGTGTCGGCGATCGTCACGGCGAGGCCGTCGGGCTTCGAGGCGATGGCCGACTCCATCAGCTGCTGGATCTCCACCACGTCGAACGACGAGGGCGCGCGGTATTCCATCTTCACGCCGAGGTCCCGCGCCGCTTGGTCGGCGCCGTTCTTCGCCACCGACCAGAACGCGTCGGCCGGGGGTCCGTGCGTCACCATGACGATGCGGATGTCTCCCCGGCTGACAAGCCCTTGCTTACCTTGTTCCTGCCCTTCGCCCTGCTCCTGTCCCTGACCACAAGCCGCCAGGGTGAGGAGTGCGGCTGTGCCGAGAGCGAACCATCTGCCGATTCTGGTCAACTCTCCTCACCTCTTTCGAAATCTTTCGAAAACGTTAGGCCCGATCATTTCTAGGTCGGCCGGACGCGTAGAGCGCCGGAGGCCCGTGCCCATCCCAGGCGTCCGGGACCCGTGCCGGTGTGCCGGTACGCAGCGAGGTGGCGCAGGCGTCGGCCGCGACCGCCGACGCGTACCCATCCCAGGCGTCCGGCCCGGGAGGAACGCCGTCGTGCACCGCCCGTACCCACCTGGTGAGTTCGGCGACGTACGCGTCCCGAAACCGGCTCAGCCAATCCCCGTCGAGCCGCTGGGAGCGAACCTGCTCGTGGCGTACGAACGGCGCCTGCGGCGGGGCGATGTGTACGGTGCCCCGCTCGCCGACGAGTTCCACGCCGACCTCGTAGCCGTAGCCAGCGGTCACGTAGATTTCCAGCGTCGCCAGACAACCGCCGGTAGTGGAGAGCTCGATCAGCTGGAGATCCAGAACCCCATCCAGTAACCGGTCGGTGTTCACGCCGCGAACATATACCTCGGCGATCTCCTGCCGCAGCAACCATCTGACCGCGTCCAGGTCGTGCACGGCGGTGTTGAACAGAACGAACTCGGTGGTGGTGCCGGGGGCCGCTCGCCTGGTTCGGTGCCAACCCTTGAACAGCACGGGCCGGCCGACGGTACCCGCCGCGAGGGCGTCCGCGGCCGCGAGGTGCTGCGGATCGTAGCGGCGCATGAAGCCGACCTGGATCAGCCTCTCGCCCAGGTCGGTCTCGGCCGCCACGATCCGCCGGGCATCCTCGACGTTGGTCGCGAGCGGCTTCTCGCACAACACGGGCTTGCGGCGCCGCACGCACTCGAGCGCCAAGGCCGCGTGTGTCTCGTCGGGGGAGGCGATCACCAAGGCATCGATGCCGTCGTCGTCGATCAGCTCGAGCGGATCCCGGTACACGGCCCCGCCGCACCTGGCGGCGACGGCCTCGGCGCGGGAACCGTCCGCGTCGGTAACGCCGCCCACCCGGGCGCGCGGGATGGCCTCGTGCAGGTTGTCGGCGTGCCGGGCGCCCATCCCGCCGGCCCCGATGACACCCACGGCCATGTCCTCGGCACCCGCACAGTTGTGCACGCTCACACCCGCACCCATCCCCGGTCCTCGATGCTTCGCTCGACGGCGTCCAGGACTGCCTGGCACCGGTACCCGTCGTCGAAGGTCGGCGCCGGGCTCCGCCCCGACCCGATCCCGTCCAGCAGGTCCTTGACCGTGTGCACGAACGTGTGCTCGTAGCCGACGATGTGTCCCGGCGGCCACCAGGCGCCCACGTACGGATGGCCGGGCTCGGTGACCAGCACGGTACGGAAACCCGACACGTCCGCCGGATCGTCGGCGAAGCAGACCTGCAGCTCGTTCAGCCGTTCCAGGTTGAAGACCACGCTGCCGTTCGAGCCGTTGATCTCGAAGGACTCGTACGCCTTGCGGCCCGGCGCCAGCCGGGTGGCCTCGAAGGTGCCGGTGGCGCCGGAGGCGAAGCGGGCCAGGAACGCCGCCGCGTCGTCCACTGTCACCCTGTCGGTCCCCGCCGCACCGTCTCCTTCCCGGGGGCGCTCCCCGATGAAGTTCTCCGCCAGCCCGACGACCTCGGTGATCGGTCCGACCAGGAAGTGCGCGAGGTCGACGAGGTGGGATCCGATGTCGCCCAGGGCGCCGGAGCCGGCCGTCTCCTTGCGCAGCCGCCAGCTCATCGGCAGCGCCGGGTCGAGCAGCCAGTCCTGCAGGTAGACGGCCCGCCAGTGGCGGATCTCGCCCAGCCGTCCCTCCCGTACCAGGGCGCTGGCGAGCTGTACCGCCGGTGACCGCCGGTAGTTGAAACAGACCATCGCCACCGTGCCGGCCTCCCCCGCCGCCTCGCGCATCTCCCGCGCCTCGTCGAGGGTGTTGGCCAGTGGCTTCTCGCACAGCACGTGCTTGCCCGCGCGAAGCGCGGCGAGCGCGACCTCGCGGTGGACCTCGCCGGACGCGCAGATGTCCACCAGGCCGACGTCGTCGCGCTCCAGCAGGCTCCGGTAGTCGGTGCAGTGCTCCTCCCAGCCGAGGGAGTCGGCAGCCGCCCGTACCGCCGACTCGGAGCGCCCGCAGATCACCCGCATCCGCGGGGCCGGGTCGACCGGGAAGAAGTGCCGCACCTGCCGGTAGGCGGTCGAGTGGGCGCGGCCCATGAACTTGTAGCCGACGAGGCCGACACCTATCTCGGCGCCTGTCTCAGCCATCCCGGCGCCTTACCCGACTTCCTCGTAGAAGACGCCGCCGTCCTTGCTCGTGGCCGACAGACGCACGGTCCGGCGCTCCAGGTGCGATCGCTTTGCCGCCTCGGCGATGACGAAGGCAGCGGCCGCGTCCGCCCCGCCCACCTCGGGGTCGGTTCCCTGCCGCACGGCCCGTGCGAAGTGCTCCATCTCGATCCGGTAGGCGTCCGCGAACCGTTCGACGAAGTCGTGCACGAAGTCCTGCCGTACCTCGCCGGGAACCAGCGACTGTACGGACACCCGCCGGTTGTTCTCGATCCGCAGCGTGCCCTTCGATCCCATGATCTCGCTGGAGCACTCGTACCCGTAGCCGGCGCTCCGGCTGTTGTCCAGCACGCCGAGGGCGCCGGAGACGAAGCGCAGGACCACCACCGCGTTGTCGACGTCGCCCATCTCGGCCAGGCGGGGCTCGGCGAGCACCGCGCCGACCGCGGTGACCTCCTCGACCTCGCCGACGAGCCACCGTGCGGTGTCGAAGTCGTGCAGGGTGACGTCGGCGAAGAAACCCCCTGATCCCTTGAGGAACTCCAACGGCGGCGGACGCATGTCCCGCAGCGAGGTGCGGAACAGGTAGACGTCGCCGATGTCGCCGGCGACGATCCGCTGCCACGCGGCCCGGTAGTCGGGGTCGAACCGGCGGTGCAGACCGACCTGCAGCAGGATGCCCGCCTCGCGCACGGCGTCCAGGGTCTGGTACGTGCGCCCCAGGTCGAGGGAGATGGGCTTCTCGCAGAAGACGTGCTTGCCGGCGACGGCGGCGGCCTCCACCATCTCCGCGTGGTACGGCGTCGGGCTCGCCACCACAATCGCCTCGATCTCCGGGTCCTCCAGCAGGCGGCGGTAGTCGGTCGACCACGCCACCCCGCCGAGCAGCCGAGACTGTTCCCGCGCCACCCCCGCGTCGGCGTCCACGATCTCCACCAGCCGTACGGCCGGAACCCGGCCGAACAGGTTCGCCGCGTGGAAACGCCCTATCCTGCCCAAACCCACGATGCCGAGCCGCACCGGCTCGTCAGTCATCGTCACCTCCCGTGATTCCGACCCACCGCGCCACGATCCGGCTCACGGCATCACCTCGGCCAGACCCCGGCCAGGAACTCCAGGCTCGTCCTGACGTCCGGGGCCGGCCCCCCGTTCGGTCCCGGTTCGCCGGACAAGACGCGGTCCTGCTCGAGCACGTACCAGCCGCGGTAGCCCGTCTCCGCGAGCCGCCGCACGACCGCACCGATATCCACACCGCCCGCACCGAGCGGGCGAAACACCCCCTTGCGCACGGCGTCGGTGAAGGAGCCCGTCCCGGTGCGTACCGGCCCGGCGACCTCGATGTCGACGTCCTTGAGGTGTACGTGCGCGATGCGATCCGATACGGAGCTGCCCAGGGAGGCGACCAGCTCGAGCGGATCGGTGCCGCCCAGAAACAGGTGGCCGGTGTCGAGACAGAGCGGCATGTCGGCGTCCAGTGTCCGCAGCACCTCGTCGCGGTTCTCGATCACCGTCCCGACGTGCGGGTGCAGCGTCGCCTGGACCCCCCGTTCCCCCGCCGCCTCGGCCACCCTGCCGAGGTTGGCGAACAGCGTCGCCCACCCGGACCCGTCGACAACGTCCCGCTCGTCGTACCCGCTCCCGGTGCTCGCGGCGGCGACGACCAGGGTGTCCGCCCCCGCTGCCGCGAACCTGTCCAGCGTGTGCAGGGCCCGCGGCAGCGGGTCGTGGTCCGGGTCGTGCAGCACCAGGGGAAGGAAGCCGCCGACCGCGCGGAGGCCGTAGCTGGCCAGCAGCTCCGCCCGCCGCTTCGGGTCGTCGGGTAGGAAGTCGTCCGGGCCGAACTCGGTGGCGGTGATCCCGAGGTCCCGCATCTCGCCCAGCACCCGCTCCGGCGCGAGCTGGTACCCCCACCCCGGCACCTCGCACACCCCCCACGAGATCGGGGCGGCAGCGACGTGTCCCTGTGCCGTCAACGCCGGTTCACCTCCGGGACAGGTAACGAGAAGCTTTCTAACCTTCACGTGTGGCGGTGTCAATAGTTTGTAAGGACATACGGAGATACTGTCATCTGTTAACTCACAGGTACCCTCGCTGTGCGGCCTTGTCCTTTTCGTAGGCCGCCCGGGCCTCCCGGGTGGACTCCAGGGTCGAAACCTCCGCCACCGGGACGTCCCACCACGCCTCACCGTCCGGGGCCGGCACGAACGGGTCGGTCTCGATGTACACCACTGTGGTGCGTGTCGCGCGCCGGGCCTCGGCCAACGCGTCCCGAAGCTCGGCGACCGTGCGGGTCCGGATCACGTCCGCGCCGAGGCTGGCCGCGTTGGCGGCGAGGTCGACCGGGAGCAGGTCGCCGTCCAGCCGTCCGGTCTCCGGCGAGCGGTAGCGGTAGCGGGTGCCGAACCGCTGCGCGCCCACCGTCTCGGACAGCGCGCCGATGGATTGGAACCCGTGGTTGTCCACCAGGACCACCACCAGCTTGACGCCTTCCTGTACGGCGGTGACCAGTTCCTGGGCGAGCATCAGGTACGAGCCGTCCCCGACGAGCACGAACACCTCGCGGTCGGGCGCCGCCATCTTGACGCCCAGCCCGCCCGCGATCTCGTAGCCCATGCAGGAGTAGCCGTACTCCACGTGGTACTGCTTCGGGTCCCGCGCGCGCCAGAGCTTGTGCAGGTCGCCTGGCATCGAGCCGGCGGCGCACACCACGACGTCCCGGGGTCCGACCGCCTCGTTGACGGCACCCAGCACCTCACTCTGCGCCGGCAGCGGCGCGTTGGCCAGCCGGTAGGCGCGCTCCACCGCCTCGTCCCAGCCGGCCGCCCGGACGCGTACCTCCTCGCGGTAGTCCGGGTCGACGCTCCAGCCGCCCAGGGCGCCGCGGAGGGCGAGCAGCCCCTCCCGCGCGTCGGCGACGAGCGGTACGGCCGCCTGCTTGTGGGCGTCGACGGCCGCCACGTTGAGGCTGACGAACCGGACCGCCGGGTCACCGAAGGCCGTGTGCGAGGCGGTGGTGAAGTCGCTGTACCGGGTGCCCACGCCGAGCACCAGGTCGGCCCCGCGGGCCAGCGCGTTGGCGGCGGTCGTACCGGTCGCTCCGATCGCTCCGGCCAGGCACGGATGGCCGTACGGCAACGAGCCCTTGCCCGCCTGTGTCTCGGCCACCGGAATCCCTGTCGCCTCGGCGAACTCCCGCAGCGCCTCGGTCGCCTCGGAGTAGATCACTCCCCCGCCGGCGACGATCAGCGGCCGATGGGAGTCCCGGATGAATCTCACCGCCTCGCCGAGCGTCTCCGGCTCGGGGACCGGCCGGCGGATCCGCCACACCCGCTCGGCGAACAGCCGCCGCGGCCAGTCGTACGCCTCGGCCTGCACGTCCTGCGGCAGCGCCAGGGTGACAGCGCCGGTCTCCGCCGGGTCGGTCAGCACCCGCATCGCCTGCAGCAGCGCGGGCGCGAGCTGCTCGGGCCGGTTGATCCGGTCCCAGAACCGGGACACCGGCCGCAGGCAGTCGTTGACGCTGGCGTCGTACGTCCAGCCCGCCTCCAGCTCCTGCAGCACCGGGTTCGCGACCCGGGTCGCGAAGATGTCACCGGGCAACAGCAGCACCGGCAGCCGGTTGATGGTGGCGAGCGCGGCGCCGGTCACCATGTTCGTCGCGCCCGGACCGATCGACGTGGTACAGGCCAGCGTGGACAGCCGGTTGGTCATCCGGGCATAGCCCGCGGCGGCGTGCACCATGGCCTGCTCGTTGCGGGCCTGGTAGTACCGCAGCGCACCGGGCGCCGCCGAGGCGTCCGCCAGCTCCGCCTCCAGCAGCGCCTGCCCGATCCCTGCCACGTTGCCGTGGCCGAAGATCCCGAAGCATCCGGCGAACAGCTGTCGCCGCACGCCGTCCCGCTCGGTCAGCTGGCGGGCGAGGAAACTGACCACTGCCTGGCCGACCGTGAGCCGGATGCTGCCGTCACCCACACCCATCACCTTCTCTTCTCCACCGCCGAGGTCAGCGGCAGCCGCGGGTCGACGTCGAGCGTCGCCCAGGTCTGCCTGACCCACGCATGCGCCGGGTCCTCGCAGATCAGCCAGGCCCGCTCGGCGGCCGGGCCCGCCATGACGTTGAGGTAGTACAGGTCGTACCCCGGTACGGCCATCGAGGGACCATGCCAGCCGTGCGGGATGAGCACGGCGTCGCCGGTCCGTACCTCCTCGAGCACGTCGATCGGCCGCCCCGGGCTCCCGTACACCCGCTGGTAGGCCATGCCCGGCGTGCCGTGCGCCAGGCGATGCGTCGGGGTGACCTCGAAGTAGTAGATCTCTTCCAGCTCGGCCTCGCCCGGACGCTGCTCGTCGTGCTTGTGCGGGGGAAAGCTCGACCAGTTGCCCGCCGGGGTGAGCACCTCGACGGCGATCAGCTTGTCCGCCTCGAACGCGTCGGCACTGCAGAAGTTGTTCACCTGCCTGCTGCAGCCGCCCGCACCGCGCAACTCCACCGGGACGTTCTCGGCGGGGCCGTAGCGCGGCGGAAGCGCGCGGGTCGCCCGGGCGGCGGGCAGGGCGAACCGGCCGCCGTCCCGGCTCGCCACCGTCGCCTCGGCGTCGCGGGGCAGGTACGCGAAGTCGCTGACGCGGCTGAACACGCTGCTCCGGCCGACCAGCTCGAACCGCTCCCCGCCGCAGGTGACGGTGCAGCCTCCGGACAGCGGCAGCACCACCATCTCGTCCTCGCCGGTGGCGAAGGAGCGCGAGCCGCCGGGGGCCAGCTCGAGCACCCGCAGCGACGAATACCCCCAGCCCGCGCGCTCCGGGGTGATCTCGGCCGACCACGGCCCCCGCGCGGCGCTTCCGGCCGCCACGTACCATCCCTCGGCCACGTGATCCTCCCCTCGCCTCAGTCCAGCAGGGCGACCGCGGCGTCGACCGCCGCCGCGACGTCACCGTCGTCGGGGTACAGCAGGGCCCGACCTACCACGAGGCCCCGTACGGTCGGCAGCCGCAGCGCCTTGCGCCACAGCGCGTACGTCTCCTCCCACCGGCCGGTCGGGTCGCCGCCGAGCACCAGCGTCGGCAGCGTCGACGCCGCCACCACCTGCTCCATGTCCCGGGTCGGCGGCAGTTTGAGCCAGGTGTAGGCGGACGTGTGGCCAAGCCCCTGACCCACGGCCACCGCGCGGATCATGTTGGCGGGCTCCAGGTCGTTGCGGGTCCCGGCGCTCTCCCGCCGTACCCAGAACGGCTCGATCATGGCCATCAGGCGGCGCTCGGCGAGTTCGGAAACGGCCTGCGAGCACGCCTGCAGGGTGCTCGCGGTCGCCGGGTCGGTCGGATCGATGCGGAGCAGCATCTTTCCCCCGTCGAACCCGGCAGCCGCGATCGACGCGGCGTCGTAGCCGGTGAACCGGTCGTCAATCTCGAACGCCGACCCGGGTATCCCGCCGCGGTTCATCGACCCGATGACGATCTTGTAGTCCAGCTCGCCCAGCAACAGCAGGTCCTCGAGCACGTCGGCGGTGCCGAGGACGCCGTCGACGCCGGGTCGGCCCAGCGCGGTGAGCAGCCGTTCCAGTAGTTCGCGGCGGTCGGCCATGGCCAGCTCGCGGTCGCGGACGCGCAGCGCACCGCGGGCGGGGTGGTCGGCGGCCACTATCAGCAGGCGGCCTTCGTTGCCGAGCAGCGGGCGCCGGCGCCGACGGGCCGCGGCCTCGGCGATCGCCTCTGGCCGGGTTGCACGGGTCGTCGCGAGCATGTGCACGTCGACCCCCGTCACGTCTCACCCCCGGACGGCCCTTCCAGCAGGGCGACCACCTCATCCGCGGTGGGCATCGCGGCGGAGCAGGCGATGCGCGTGGCGACGATGGCGCCGGCCGCGTTGGCGAAGCGAATCACCCGTTCGAGCGGCCAGCCGGCCAGCAGGCCGTGGCACAGGGCGCCGCCGAACCCGTCCCCGGCGCCCAGTCCGTTGACGACCTCCACCTCGACCGGCGGGACCTGCACCACCGTGTCGCGGGTCTGCGCCAGTACGCCCTTCGGCCCCTGCTTGATCACGGCGAGGTCGAGGCCGAAGTCGAGCAGGGCCTCCGCTGCCTCGTTCGGGTCGCGGGTGCCGACGGCCGTCTCGCACTCGTCGAGGTTGCCCACCGCGACGGTGGCCCCGGCCAGCGCGGCCTGCACCTGGGCGCGCGCCGCCTCCCGGGATTCCCAGAACATCGGCCGGTAGTCCAGGTCGACGACGGTGTGCGCGGTACGGCCGCGGGCCGCGAGCGCCTCGTGGTGCGCGCCGCGGCTGGGCTCCAGGGACAGCCCGGTCACGGTGACCCAGAAAACCCGCGCCGCGCGCACCGCGTCGAGGTCGAGCTCCTCGGGGCGGATCTCCAGGTCGGGCGCCTTGGGATAGCGGTAGAAATAGATCGGAAAATGGTCGGGCGGGAAGATCTCGCAGAACGTCACCGGCGTGGGCAGCCAGGGCACCGCGGTGACGAAGCGGTCGTCGACCCCGAACTCGGCGAGCGCGCGGTGGATGTAACGGCCGAACGGGTCGTCGCCGGTGCGGGTGATGACCGCGCTGCGCAGGCCGTACCGGGCGGCCGCGACCGCGACGTTGGTGGCGCTGCCGCCCACGTACTTGCCGAAGGACTCGACGTCCTCCAAGCCCACCCCGATCTGCAGCGGGTAGATGTCGACGCCGACCCGGCCCATGGTGAGGACGTCGTAGGGGACATCCATGCCTCGCGTTTCTAGCCGCCGACGAAGACAATGTCAATACATTGTCAGGACATATAGATGAATGGATCTCCTGCGTAAGGCATTATCCATGCCATACTGGGGCCAAGGGGTCTGGAAGGAGGAAAGGACCTCGTGACAGACACGGTGCATTCGATCCCGATCGACCGCGCGAGCCCCGTTCCTCTCTATTTTCAGGTGGCCCAGCACCTGGAGCACCTGATCGAGTCCGGCGAGCTGGTGCCGGGCACCCGGCTGGACAACGAGGTAATCCTCGCCGATCGCCTGGGGCTGTCCCGCCCCACGATGCGTCAGGCCATCCAGCATCTCGTGGACAGGGGCATGCTGGTGCGCAAGCGCGGGGTCGGCACGCAGGTCGTCCACCCGCAGGTGCGGCGGCAGGTCAAGCTCACCAGCCTCTACGACGACCTGGCCCGGACCGACCAGCGGCCCAGCACCAAGGTGCTCGCCCGCGAATACGTCCGCGCGCCGGACGAGGCGGCTGCCGCCCTGGGTGTTGCGCCGGGCACCGAGGTGGTGTACCTGGAGCGGCTGCGCTACGCCCGGGACGAGCCGCTCGCCCTGCTGCACAACCACCTGCCCGCCCGGCTGGCCGAGCTGCCCACCGAGGAACTGGAATCCCGGGGTCTGTACGAGATCCTGCGGAACTCCAAGCTGCGCATCCAGGTGGCGACCCAGACGATCGGCGCCCGCCGGGCCACCGTACGGGAGGCCAGGCTGCTCGAGGAGCCGCGCGGCGCACCGCTGCTCACCATCACCCGGACCGCCTACGACGACGCGGGGCGGGCGGTCGAGTACGGCACCCACGTCTACCGGGCATCCCGCTACTCGTTCGAGCTCACGCTCGTCGAGCGGTGACCCCGCGGCGCAGCGCACCTAGACTCCAGCGACGCAGGCGCTGCGCCTCCCACCGAGCGAGGTCGGCGGCGCCGATCAAACCGGCTTCGTTGCCCAGCGCGGTCCGCTCGATGCGGGCCTCGGGCCGGTATCCGCGGCCGGTGAGGTTGCGGCGAGACGCCACCCGGGCCGGGGCCAGCAGGTACTCGCCGGCCTCGCTGACCCCACCGCCAACGACGACGCATCCGGGGTCGAACGCCGCGCACAGGTTCGCGATCCCGATACCGAGCCAGCGCCCGACATCCTCGAAGAGCTCGATGGCCGCTGGGTCGCCGTCCTTGGCCATCTCGGCGATGAGCGGACCGGTGATGCGGGACAGATCGCCGCCGACACGGGCGATCAACGTTTGGGCCACCGGGGAGTCGGCCGCGGCCAACTCGCGCGCCTCGCGACCGAGCGCGTTGCCGCTGGCGTACTGCTCCCAGCACCCCCGGTTGCCGCACTCACAGCGATGGCCGTCGGGCACCACGATCATGTGGCCGAACTCCCCCGCCACGCCGTACTTGCCCCGGTAGAGCACCCCGCCGTGGACGATGGCCCCGCCGATGCCGGTGCCGAGGTTCACGCAGAGCAGGTGGTCCTCGCCGCGCGCGGTCCCGAACCGCCACTCGGCCCACGCCGCCGCGTTGGCGTCGTTCTCCACGATGACGGGAAGCCGCAGCCGCTGCTGCACTCGGTCACGCAGCGGCTCCCGGCGCCACGCGAGATGGGGGGCGAAGAGCACGTTCGACCGGCCGGCGTCAACGAAACCGGCCGCGCCGATGCCGACGCTGGCGACGTCCCAGCGGGACCCGAGCTCGGCGACCAGCTCGACGATGACGTCCTCGGTCGCCTGGGGACTCTTGGAGGGAGTCTCGCCCCGCCGCCGATCGAGTACGTTGCCTGCGGCGTCGACGATCCCTGCTACGACCTTGGTGCCACCGATGTCGAGCCCAACGGTGAACCTCTCCAGCACTGGGCGACTCCATCCAATGGGTGATCGATCCCTCCAGGGTGCCCGAAGACGGGAGCAGTCGGAAACGCCGGGTCACGGTGACGTCCCCCTTGGCGCTACCCACCCGCCGGCGGCGGCCCGGGAAGGCCCGCCCAACAGCCGGGATACGATGGGTGGGCTGGAAAGCGGGGCCGGGGGTTCGCGACGACCACCAGGCAGGGCGGCCGGATACGCGACCCCAACCGATGAGTTTTCGGGGTCGACCGAGTCGGTATGGGCGACGGGACCGAGCGATCCCGGAAACGAGTTCGGACATACATCCTGGGAGTGGGTATTGGGTTCGCATCCTGATCTCGCAACCGAGGCGTCGGGCCTGGTCAAGACGTTCGGCAAGGTCCGTGCCGTCGACGGCATCGACCTGTCCGTACGGACCGGCGGCGTCTATGGCTTTCTGGGGCCGAACGGCGCCGGGAAGACGACGGCGATCCGCGTGCTGGCCACGTTGCTCCCGCCGGATGGCGGCGGAGCGCGGGTACTCGGGCACGACATCGTGCGCGAAGCCAACGCGGTGCGCGGCCGGGTCAGCCTGACCGGACAGTTCGCCTCGGTCGACGAGGACCTCACCGGCATGGAGAACCTCGTCCTGCTCGGCCGGCTGCTGGGCTACCCGCGGACACAGGCCAAGAAGCGGGCCGGCGAGTTGCTCGACGCCTTCGGCCTGACCGACGCGGCCGGTCGCCAGGTCAAGACGTACTCCGGAGGCATGCGGCGCCGGCTCGACGTCGCGGCCAGCATCGTCGTCCGTCCGGACCTGATCTTCCTCGACGAGCCGACCACCGGGCTCGACCCGCGAAGCCGCAACCAGGTCTGGGACATCGTACGCGCGCTCGTCAGCACCGGCACGACCGTGCTGTTGACCACGCAGTACCTCGACGAGGCCGACCAGCTCGCCGACCGGATCGCCGTCATCGACCACGGCAAGATCATCGCCGAGGGCACCAGCGGCGAGCTCAAGGCCTCGATCGGCTCGGGCGCCCTGCACGTACGGCTGCTCGACCCCGGACAGCGGGGGGACGCCGAGCGGCTGCTGGCGGAGACGCTCGGCGTAGCCGTACACCTCGACTCCGACCCGGCGGCGCTGTCGGCACGGATCTCCGACACAGAGCGGGTGGCACACGCGCTGGCCCAGCTGTCCCGATCCGGCGTCGTGGTCACCCACTTCGCGCTCGGCCAGCCCAGCCTGGACGAGGTGTTCCTGGCCCTGACGGGGCACCCGGCCGAGGCCGACGACGATGCCACCGAGGAGAACGCAGCATGACCACAACGCCGACCATGCCGCCCCAAACCGGGGTCGACGAGACCCTGCGCGCGGCGCTGGTGTCCCGCACCCGGCCGCCGCGAGCGAGCGCCCTGTCCGCGTCGCTCACCTTCGGCTGGCGGGCGCTGCTGAAGATCAAGCACGTCCCCGAGCAGCTGTTCGACGTCACCGCGTTCCCGATCATGATGACGCTGATGTTCACCTATCTGTTCGGCGGCGCGCTTGCCGGGTCGACCGGCGAGTACCTGCAGTACCTCCTGCCGGGGATCCTGGTCATGACCGTAGCCATGATCACCATGTACACCGGGTTCAACCTGAACACCGACATCTCCAAGGGGGTCTTCGACCGCTTCCGGTCGTTGCCCATCTGGCGTCCCGCCGCCCTGGTCGGGGCGCTGCTCGGCGACGTCGTGCGCTACACCCTGGCCTCGATGATGGTGATCGTGCTGGGCGTGATAATGGGCTTCCGGCCGGCCGGCGGCGTGATCGGAGTGCTGTTGTCGGTGGCGCTTCTGCTCGTGTTCGCGTTCAGCCTGGCGTGGGTCTGGGCAGCGGTCGGGCTGGTCGTACGGACCCCGAACTCGGTCATGGGCGTGAGCATGATGATCCTGTTTCCGCTCACGTTCGGCAGCAACGTCTTCGTGGACCCGAAGACCATGCCGGGGTGGTTGGAAGCGTTCGTCGGCGTCAACCCCATCACCCACCTCGTGGCGGCGGTGCGCGGCCTGATGTCGGGGACGGTGCCGGCCACGCGGATCGGTTGGGTGTTGGTGGCGTGCGCGGTCCTCGTCGCCGTCTTCGCGCCGCTGACCATGCGCCTGTACCGCACCAAGCGGTAGACCACAGCACTCAGGCGCCGGCCGCCGGGACGCGGGTCACCGTCGACCGGCTCGCCCCTGGCCGAACGTTCCCAGGCGCCCGGCCTCGGTCAGCACCCGCGCATACCCGTTCCACCGGCGCGGCGATGACGATCTCCCGCTCGATCTGGTTCTGCACAAGGCTGGGTGTGAGTCGTTGTGGGTCGATGGATGGTTGGCTATGCTCGAATGCATGTTCGACAACCTGGCTCTCCTCTCTGAACCGCCTGCGGAGGACCTCGTCGACGGGTTGTTCGAC
>WHSR01000072.1 GCA_009379995.1 Streptosporangiales bacterium | reverse complement strand
CCCCACCGCTGCGGAGAATCTGGGTCCGCTGTGCCGGCGGCATCATGACCTCAAGCAGCAACCCGGCTGGAACGTGCGGCGTGATCCAGACGGCAGCTACACCTGGACCAGCCCCACCGGCCACACCTACACCACACCCCCGCCCGACACCCACACCACCCCACCCGACACCCACACCACCCCACCCGGACGACACGACGACCCTGGCCGTGACGAATCCACTCGGTGACTCCGCCCTTTGCTCATATAGCCGGGTTGGTATATTAGTGGCGTGTCGGCACCCTTCGACGTGCTCGCCGAGCCGACCCGGCGACGGATCCTGGATCTGTTGCTGGAGCGCCCTCGCCTGGTCGGTGAGCTGACCGAACAGCTTGGCCTGTCTCAACCGGGCACCTCCAAGCATCTGCGGGTGCTGCGCGACGCCGGCCTGGTCCGGGTACGGGTCGATGCCCAGCGCAGGTGGTACGAGCTGCGTCCCGAGCCGCTTGTCGAGCTCGACACGTGGCTGGCGCCGTACCGGCGGCTGTGGGCGGATCGTCTCGACGCCCTGGAGCAGCACCTCGACACGATGCCCGACACACCCGACGCGCCGCACACGCCTGATGGCCGATAGGCCGAGACGAGAAGGGCGCCCGGCGACGGGTCATCTCCAAGCCGCCAGAGCGGCCTCGACCAGCGGGCGAACGCGCCCGGCGGCACCATGGCCGGGATGCCAGGTACAGCCCATTCCGAAGGCGACCACCCGGCCGGTTGCGATCACCCGACGGACCGCCTCGGTGACCGCGGTGAGCCCGGGACCGCCAGAAACGGGGAACACCAGACCTGGAAGCTCCTCGGAGTCCACGACGTCGAAGTCGAGGTGCAGGTAGAGCGGCCCGTCCGGCAGCGAGTCCGTGGACAGGTCATCCACGACGCGGCGGCGAATCGCCGCCCGCGCCAGGTACTCCGTCTCCGGCGGGTCGAGGTCGCGGGCATCCACCAGCGTCACCCGCTCCTCGGCGACGGCGCGCAGCCCGAGAGGATCCGCGATCAGCTCCGGTCGGTACCCGACCAGGATGCGCAGCGGCATGCCGCCGAGGTACCCCGAGGTGGTCGTCTCCAGCGTCTGGACGTCCCCATGCCCGTCGAACCAGACGATCGCCGGGTCCAGGCCCGCCCGCTGCAGCCCGGTCATCGCGCCGAGCGAGGTCGTGCAGTCCCCGGACGACACGGCCGGCCGTGCGCCGCGTTGCACGGCGTCCGCGACGGCCCCGGCGACCGAGTCGTACAGGTGCGCCATTCGGTACCAAGGGTCGCCATCCGGCAGCTCGACGGTGACAGCTGTATCCGGGGCGATTGGAACCTCGAGGTCGGGTACGTACTCGTCGAGGTGATACGGAACAAGGATGTGTGTCACGGCGGCGAGGGTAATCCGAAAGGCACCGGCGACGTGGCTCGGCGCAGGTTGATTAACCTCTGTTGCGCTTTTTGGCGCATGTTGCGAAAGCGACTAGCCTGCGGATCGACCCCTTTCACCGCAGGTACTGCATGGCCGGGCAACGATAACTCGCCGGTAAGGCGGGCTTTCGACGCAAGCTCCATAGCGAGGGCATCCTCCAGTGGAGGCCACACGGCAAGGAGACCCTCACACACGGAAAGGAAGCGCGCCCCAGACGGGAAGGAGGGGAATGTCGGCCATCCGAACCGTGGAGTTGAGTAAGACCTACTCCTCGCCTGAGGGCAAGGTACCCGCGGTCGAGGGACTGACCTTGGAGGTGGCCTCCGGGGAGTTCTTCGGCCTGCTCGGTCCGAACGGGGCTGGCAAGTCGACCACGGTGGGCATGCTGACCACGCTGGTCAGGCCCAGTGCGGGCCGGGCGGAGGTGGCCGGAATCGACGTGTCACATCGCCCAGTGCAGGTCAGACGTAACATCGGGGTGGCCTCGCAGGCGGACTCGCTGGACCGCAAGCTCAGCGTCGCCGACAACCTCGAGTTTCGCGGCCGGTTTCTGGGTATGACGCGCCGGGTGGCGCGTCGCCGGGCCGAGGCGTTACTGGAGACGTTCTCTCTGGTGGAACGGCGTAACGCCCGTGCGCACGAGTTGTCCGGCGGGCAGGTCAAGCGCCTCATCATCGCGCGCGCCCTGATGCACCGTCCCCAGGTGCTGTTCCTCGACGAGCCGACTGCCGGGATCGATCCGCAGACCCGCCACAACCTGTGGGACGCCCTGCGGGCCCTGCACGCCGACGGGCAGACGATCCTCCTCACCACCCACCACATGGACGAGGCCGAGGCGCTGTGTCAGCGGGCGGCCATCATCGACAACGGCAGGTTGCTGGCCTGCGACACCGTGCCAACCCTCCTCACCCTCGCGGGGGCGAAGACCATCGTCACGGTGACATACGACCGTAGCGTTCCCTCCGACCTGGAGGGACTGCGCGGGCATCCGGACGTCTCGCGGGTGGATGTCAACGGGTCCCAGGTGAAGGCCCACACGCATGACGCCGAGAGCTTGCTTGGCGATCTGATAACCGCTGGAGTCAACGCGGGCTTGCGGGTACGACACGTGATGACGCTGCGTCCCAGCCTGGAGAGCGTCTTTCTCACCCTCACCGGACGAGAGTATCGCGAATGACCATCGCCACCGGCATTCGTTTGACGGACACCGAGGACACGCTTCGGTCGTCCGCGCCACACACCTTTGTCGCACTCCTTGCCCGCGACCTCCGGGTGTTGCGTCAGGATGCCGCCTCGTTCGCGGTACGGATCGGACTGCAGCCGGTAATACTCCTCTTCCTGTTCACCTACGTGCTGCCCAAGATCGGTACCGGCAGTGCGTTGTCGGCGAACGGGAGCAGCGCGACCTTCTCCACCATTCTGGTCCCGGGTCTTGTCGCCAGTTCGGTGCTCATGGCCGGCCTCATGGCGGTCAGCCAGCCCTTGATGATCGAGTTGTCCTACACCAACGAAATCGAGGACCGGCTGCTCGCCCCGCTGCCCACGTGGATGTTTGGCCTGCAAAAGATCGTCTCCGGCGCGCTGCAGGCGCTCATCGGCGGTGCCATAGTCTTCCCGATCGCGATCGTCCTGCACGCGCCCGGCCAGGCTCCCCTCCTCCAGGTGGAGTCCTGGCCGCTGTTGGCGATCGTGGTCCTCTTCGGGAGCCTGTTCTCCGCCAGCCTGGGCCTGCTGGCGGGCACGGTCGTCGACCCTCGGAAGACGGGCGTACTGCTCACCGTCCTGGTCATGCCCGCGACCCTGCTCGGCTGCGTCTTCTATCCCTGGTCGGCGCTGGCTCCGCTTCGCTGGCTGCAGATCCTCACGTTGTTCAATCCGCTCGCGTACTTCAGCGAGGGACTGCGCGCTTCCCTGACCTCGCAGGTTCCGCACCTGCCGACAGGATCTTTTCTTACCGCATTGATCGTCGGTAGCGCCGCAACCGCGGCCTTTTCCGTGTTTGCCTTTACCCGCAAGGTAATTTCCTAGACGAAAGTAAATGAAGATGACGACCGCAGCGCACCGTAAGGCAAGGATCGCTGAGGAGTTCAACCGCGTGTCGGCGACGTACGACCAGGTCGGCGTCCCCTTCTTCACCCCGCTGGGGCGGCAGCTGGTCGAGCTTGCCGATCCACGACCCGGGGACCGCGTTCTCGACGTCGGCTGCGGCCGGGGAGCCTGCCTCTTTCCCGCGGCCGAACGCGTCGGCCCGACCGGAGAGGTGATCGGCATCGACCTCGCGGCCGACATGGTGCGCGAGACCGCGGCCGAAGCCTCGCAGAGACGACTCCGGCAGGTCCGGGTGCTCGAAGGCGACGCGGAGGCGCCGGATCTCCCACCGGAGTCGCACGACGTCGTCCTCGCCGGCCTTGCCCTGTTCTTCCTGCCGGATCCGGCGGCCGCGGTACGAGCCTACGGCCGCCTGCTGCGGCCGAACGGCCGGCTCGCGGTGAGCTGGCTGGGCCGGGACGAGGGCGGCTGGCAGCGGGCGCTGAACGAGGCGGTCGTCCCCTTTCTCCGGGAACGGCCGGCCCGCAGGCCGCGGCAGGACGCCGGGAGTCCTTTTCGGACGGTGGAAAGGTTGGAGACGTTAGTGCGCTCCGCCGGCTTCACCGACGTACACACCTCGAGCATCCCGCACGACCTCGTCTTCGCCGATCACGAACAGTGGTGGGCATGGGCCTGGTCGGCGGCTCCGCGCCCGGTGCTGGAACACGTAGCGCCGGAGCGGCTCGAGGACGCCCGTGCGGCCCTCCGGAGCGTGATGGAGCAGTTCCGCGACCCGGACGGCCGGCTGGTGCTGCGCCTCGTGGTGCACTACACCCTCGCCGCCCGCCGGTGACCCTGGAGCAAGCCATGGGTATTCGTGTACTTGTGTGTGACGAGCAGATCCTTGTGCGCGCCGGCGTCAGGACTATTCTGCACGACGAGGACGACATCGATATCGTCGGGGAATTCGGCAGCGGCCGCGAAGCGCTCGACGGCGCTCGCCGTCTACAGCCTTCCGTCGTCGTCACAGATATCCGACTGGCCGAAATCGACGGCATTCAGGTCGCACGCCGTCTCACCAAACCGGATGCCGGCCCGCCGACCGAGGTCATCATATTGACCGACCACTGCGACGACAGGGTCGTGCTCGACGCGCTCGCCGCGGGGGCCAGGGGTTTCGTCTTCAAAGGCAACTCCGGCACGGAAATCAACGAGGCGATCCGAATGGTGGCGGCAGGTGAAGCTTTCCTCCCCCCTCCCGTCATCAGGCTCTTGCTCGACCGATTCGCCGGACGACTGTGCTGCCCGCCGGATCGGAATCAGGGGCACCTCGCCACGCTTACCGACAGGGAGCGTGAGGTGCTCGCACTGATCGCCGAGGGACGGTCCACCGCCGAGGTGGCCCACCGGCTCTACGTGAGCGAGGGGACCGTCAAGTCGCACATCCACCATGTGTTCCGGAAGCTCGGCCTGCGTAATCGCGTCCAAGCCGCGATCGCGGCCTACGATGCCGGACTCGCCGATCCGCCCGACGGGGACTGACCGCCTCAACCGATGGCATAGGCCGTATCCAACGAAAGAACCAGATCATTTCGCGGTCACCTCAACCGAAGTGGGCCGAAGAATTAGCCGCACGGCCGAGTGACACCCACCGGGCGAACGCCTAGTTTGGGTGTGTGAGAAGGGAGGTGACCCGCGATGGAGAACCGTGACGTGTTCGAGTCCGAGATCGAGTTCCTCGGATCGCTCGACGACGTTACTCAGGGGCCTCACGGCCCGACGCAGGACACCCTTATTGGCGATTACGACTCCCTGTGATTCGATAGTCGCAACGGCCGATTAATTGCGGTCTGAAGGGGATTCCGGCGTGGGAGCGGCTTCCCAAGAGTGGCTCTTCTCGGCGCGCGGGGAAACCGCTCCCACGCCACCTTTATCTCTGGGTCCTCTCCACCCCCCGAAACTGAGGCCATCCATGGGACGTAAACGCACACCCCTAGGCGGTCGTCGGGCCGCGCTTCTCGAGCTGCGGGAACTTCTCCTCGCCGGCGAACCGATTCCTACCGACGGCTGGGTATCGAGCATGGAGATCCTGCCAGCGGTACGAACCTATCTGCGGGTCGGTGCCGCCTTCCGGCGCAAGGGCCTGCCGGCGGCCCTGGAACTGATGCCGCCGCGGCCGCCCGCGTCGAGGCCCGCCCGGGCGACCCCCGGCCGGGCCGGCACGTTGTGCGCCAGGTCGGCCGCATCCCGGGTTCTCGGCCTGGCGCGCACGCTTTCGGGACGCCATCTGTGCCTGCACGAGTCGCTCGCCCTGTGCGCCGCGCTGCGGCGGCTCGGATTCCCGACACAGGTGGTGATCGGCTACCCGGTGATCGAGCCCGCGGATGGTTCCGAGGAACTTCACGCCTGGCCGGCGCTCGGCGACATACCGGTAACCGGCCCGACGGACTCGAGTCCGGTCAGCTACATGGAGCTGTTCCGCTACCCGGCGGACGGTCGCCCGGCCGAGGGTGTGCCCAGTCCAGGGGGTGTTGTCTCGTGCCGTTGACCTCGTTCCACATAAACGGGCGGCTGCCGCTCCCCTACTCCCCCGACACGGTGGGCGTACTCGGCGCGACGCGGACGTTGCTGACGGGTTGGATCGACACCTCGTCGTTCCCGTCCTGGCACCGCGGCGAGGGATCCGCGCTCGAAGGGCTACAGCGCCTTCTCGACAGCGACGGCGCGTCGGCGGTACGTCGACTGCGCGGCGACTTCGTCATCGCCCATCTCGCGGCCGATCGCGCGCGGCTACGCCTGTACCGAGGGGTGGCATCGACCATCCCGCTGTTCTGGCGGAGTGGGGACGGGAGCTTCGCCTGGGCCACGGACCCGGGCGAGCTCCTCGACGGCGAGGGACGCCGGCTCGACGACGTCGATCTCGACCTGCTGCCCATGATCATCGCAGAGGCCGGTTTCCCGCACGACAGGTCGTGGTTCAAGGACGTGTGGCGGCTGCCGTCGGGCGAGTGCCTGACCCTGGACGCCGGCGAGGTGCGGCCCCGGGTCGACCAGTTCGACGAGTTCTCCCCGGCCGAAGACGTTCCGGCGGATCCACGATCCGCCGCGGAGGAGCTTCGGCGGCGGCTCTCCCAGGCGTGCTCGCGGATGCTGGAGCCGGAGGACGCCGCTGTCGTCATGCTCAGCGGAGGCCTCGACTCCGCCGCCGTCACCCACGAGGCCGCGGGCCGCTGCAAGAAGGCCGTCGGGCTGCACTTCACCCTGGAGTCGTTTCCGGGGTTCGCCGAGGACAGCGAGGTGGCGGCCCGCATCGCCGGCGCCTGCGACGCCGCGTTCGTGCCGTACGACATGTCCAAGCACGTCGTAGAGGGAGGCGACTACCTTCAAGGACCCGAGGACGGGTCGCTTCCGCGGACCCACGTTCCGCTGCCCGGCTATCCCGCCGCCGCCACCCAGGCCGAATCGATCGGGGCCCGGTTCGTCCTGTCCGGCCTGATGTCCGATCAGGTCCTCATGCACGATTGGCACAGGGGCATCTTCGAGGTGCTGGGGCCCGCGGTCCTCAACCCGCTGCGGACCGGCGAGCCGATCTGGCAGACCCTGGCGCAGATGTCCGGGTCCTCCTTCGCCGGGTCGGGCCGCAGGCGCCGCCCCCTCGGCCTCGCCCGCAGCCTGCTCGGCGGAGATCCGACGGTGGCCCTTCCCGACCCCGGTCTCATGGTGCACCACGTCGGCCTTACCCCGGACGCGGCCGACCGGATCACCGACTCGCTTCGGGGGTCCACCTACCGGGTGCAGGCGGGCGCACGTGCGATGGGCGACCGGCGCGGGAACGGCGGGCGCCACCTGCCGCACGGGATCACCGCGCTGCTGTTCATCAAGGAGGCGTTGAACCTCCCGCACCTGCACGCGGGATGGCTGAACTATTTCCGGCCGCGGGGACGCTTCTTCGCCACGCCGTACGCCGACCGCGACGTCGTGGAGTTCGCGCTGGCCCTTCCGACCCGGCATCGGCTCGCCCTCGGATACGGGTCGACGGTCGACAAGTTCGCGCTGCGCCTCGCCTACGCGGACGGGAGACTTCCCCGCGAGGTCGCCACCCGGATGCATCAGGCGAGAATCGACGCGATACCTGCCGCGTTCGTCAACCAGAACTTCGAGACCTGCCGGCGGCTTCTGGGCGAGGACTCAGTTCTTCGTCGGCTGGGCATCGTCGCCGACGACTTCGCGGCGAACCTTTCCCGCGGAGTCGCCCACCGCAATGGCGAGCCGATCGCCCGGCTCTGTGTCATCGAGCAATGGTTGCGGAGAATCTCTGAATGACACCCACAGCACGACTTTCCGAACACGCGGTGTTCCGGGAGCTCCCCTTTTGTGGCGTGCTCTTGGACACGCGGACCTTCCGGGTATACAAGCTTTCCCAGCGGGCCGCCGCCGCCCTGCGGACCGCGACGTGCGGCCCGTCCGAGGGCAACCCGTACGGTCATGTCCTGGGCTCCGCCGAGGGTGTGGCGGACCCCGAGCTCGCCGCCCACCTCGTGGCGAGGTTCGCGGCGCTCGGCCTGGTACGGGAGACGTGAACGGCGAAGCGCCCCGGCGGGACTGCCTCGTGGGCGCGGGCTGGGTGACGGAGAGCCTGCCGCTGTTCGTCCCGTTCGAGGGAACCCGTCCGAGCCGCGCCCGGCTGAAGGCATTCGCCGAGCTGTCCTTGGTCTGTGCCTATCTCGACGACCGATGGGCCGGGAATGGCGCTCCCGCACGCCTGGCGGAGCACCTCTCGACCTGGCGAGAGTTCATCCTGCGGAACTGCGCGGACGGCAGGTACGTCGACTCCGCGCGGGGTGACGCGGAACACGGCCTCTACCTGATGCAGCCGTACCTGTGGTTGCGAGCGACCGGGTATCGATCGCAGCGTCACGAGGAAGCGATCCGGGATCTCCACAGGATCGGTTGCCGGCCGACCTCGCCGGGGGTGCTCCACTCCCTGTGGAAAGCTGGATACGTACGGGCCGAGCCGGAATGGTCCACGTTGTGCCGCAAGGAGATCCTCCGGTGGACCGACGGCGTCGAATCGGTGGACGGACCGACCGCCTACTTCATCACCCACCTGTTGTTCTATGCGACCGATTTCGGCGGCCACGGGCTGGGTCTTTCGGCCCGGGAGACGGACCAGATCGTGTGGGTGGTGGAACGTCTGCTGGTCCGCGGCCTACGGCTGGGCGCGTGGGATCTGGTAGTCGAGCTGCTGACCGATCTGGCCTGCCTGGGCGCCGGTCAGGAGTCGCTGCGGCACCGGGCGGCGGCCGCGCTCGAGCACGCCCGCCTGAGCAGCGGCGCTCTCCCGGCGAACCGCGATATCGAGGGCACGCTCCGGGGCACGCGCTCGCCGGCAGGTGGCCCGATCTTCGCGCGCTGCTACCACCCGACGCTCGTCGACGTGCTTCGTTGCGCGATCATCGCGAAGCGATAGGCCCCATCAGCCTCGAGCGCGTTCCCTCAGCGAAGTCCCTCGCCCGCCGCAGGACGTCCATGCTGGCCTCGCCGAGCTGCTCGCGAAGGTGAGCACGGGCGTCGTCGAGGGTCGCCGCCCCGCCGAGGGCCGGCGCACCCGCCGCCGACGGCTTGATCATCGCCGTGTGCCGCGCGCCCACTGTCACCCCGTCCTGGTGCTCGGTGAGCGTCCAGTGACCGGTGAGTGCGTCGAGGTGCTCGGGTACCGCGACGTCCTTGTAGACGATCTTGCGATGCGGAAAGCACAGCCGTACGTTCTTCGTCGCGGACACCTCGTCGAGGAACTCGTACGCGGCCCGTACCGGTCCGCGCACGAGAAGCCCTTCCTCGAAGGAGAGAAGGATCTTGTCCAGCTCCCGGTGTCGCTCGGCCACCATCGACACGGCGTCCAGCTCGACGCGGGCGTCGGCGTCGGCCCCCTCGGCCGCCCGCCGCGCGGTCAGCGGGTCGTCGTCGACGACGCCGAACTCGTGGTGTCGCTCCACCTGCGTCTTGCGCTCGTCCACCATGCGAAACGACCAGGCTCCCCGCAGCGAGGCCAGCGGCGGCTCCGGCGACTCGTTGACGAAGGTGATGCGCCGTTCGCTCGTGTCCAGGTGCCGCCGGTACAGCCAGGTCCGTACCGCCTCGCCGTTCGTCAGAGCCCACAGCCGTACCAGCTCACCGGCTCCGTGCCGCTCCAGGATCTCCGTGTGAACGACGGGAGGCATGAACAGCTGCCACATGCTGATGTCCACGACGACGCCGAAGGCCACCCGCATGGGCGCCTCGACGGTGATGCTGTGGCCTCCCGTGCGGCGTTCGGGCATGGTGTTCACCTACCCGGGCTCGGCGAGGACAGACCGCAGCAGCCCCTTGGCCTCCAGGCGCTCGACCGCCTTCGGCCGGAAGACCTGCCGTATCCGTTCGTCGGCCTGGTGTGGGCCGAGGCCGTCGAGGAATTCTCCGACGGCCCGGATCTTGTCGGCGAAGACATGTTCCAGCGCGTCTTCGTCCGGGTCGTGGAAACCGAGCGGGAGTGTCTCCCGCAACCGTTCGTCCTCGTCGGCCGCCCGGCTGAGCAGCGAGTGGAACACCTCTTCCCACGTCACCGGCCGCAGGCCGATCGTGAGGTGGAGCGAGGCCTCGTCGGTGGCGTCACCGACATGAACGTAGCCACGCGGGAGATACAGGCAGTCTCCGTCGCCGAGCACGATCTCGGTCACGTCGTCCAAGGGAACTTCCGTGTGGTTCCACGGACGTCTCGGCCATCGCTGCACGGGCCGCCCGATCCGCCACCGCTTCGACCCGTAGACCTGTCGGAGAAAGGTAGTCGCCGCGTCGTAGTGCGCCGGAGCCCCACGGCCGTGCGCGGGGGTGAGGAAAGCCACGCAGTAGGTGTGGCATCCGAGACCCCCGCTGATTTCGGTGGCGAATTCGGCCACCTGCGGGCAGTAGTTCCCCAGCTCCTCCAGCACCAGCGTGGCACCAGACTCCACCGCCTGCGCGACCTTGGCCGGGTCGAGCGTGGGTTCGGCCCGGGCATCCAGCCCGCCTCGCCTCCGGAAGAGCAAATCCGTCTTGATCTCTTCGCCGCCTCGAAAGAGACGAACCGAGGACTTTCGCAGCGTCCCGTCCTCCAGCAGCTTCTCCAAGCCGTCCAGGGAGAACACGTCGCCGAAGTCGCCCAACCCCCGGCTGACCAGTGGCTTTTCTTCCCAGTGCTTTTCGAACTCGTCGAACTTGGACACGAGTCGAAGCAACGCCGAAGAATTCATCTAACTCACTCCGCCCATCGCTCAGGGAACGCTTCACCTGTGATGTGCGGTCCGGCGGGGAAACCTCGATATAAGACTACACCATGAACAGGTAGTTACGACGGGTGGTGGTGACTTCGGCAGTTTCCCGCCACCGGCCGGAATGCCAGACATACATCGCATAGCCCCTGCCGGCAAGGAAGTCGACGATCTCCGTTGGCTCCGCGCCGTACTTGGCGAGATGCCGCTCCTCGATCTCCAGCAGCAGGGCCGGTCGATGCGCCTCGAGGGTTGACTGCCCCCCGTGCAGCAGCGCCGCTTCGGCGCCCTCGACGTCGGCCTTGATGAAATCGACCCGTTCCACGCCCTCCCGCGCGCAGAGCTCGTCGAGGGTGAGCACGTCGGTCGCCACGTCCCTGGCAGAACCGAATTCGACGTTGGGGCCGAGCCCCTTGGCGCCGGTGGTCAGGAACGCCCGGCCGTGCACCGGGAGCCCGCGCCGCCAGGGAAGGCTGAGCACCCCCTGTCCGCTCTGCTCACCGAGTGCTACCCGGTATTTCCGGACGTTGTGGCAGCCGGAGGCCCTGATGCCGGCGGACAGGAACCGAAAGGGGCCCGGCAGCGGTTCGATGCTGTGAACGGTGCCACCTGGACCGACCAATCGGGCCAGAACGTAGGTGTAGAGGCCGTATTCGGCGCCAACGTCGATGCACGCGGAACCCGGCTCGATCACTTCCCGTAGCCCGAGGATCTCGTCCTCCACGAAATGCGTCCGCCGAGCAAACATCCGCAGCGCCGAATTCAGGAACTCGAGCCGGAGCCCGCTTCGATCGCCTCGCATCCCTGTGATGATATGGGGATCGTGGCCGAGCCGGTGACGACAGCGGAGAAGCGGGTCACGTTTGCCGAGCTCTTCTTCGACCTGGTGTTCGTCTTCGCGATCACGCAGGTGTCGGCGCTGCTGCACGAGGACCACTCGTGGGCGGGGGTGGGCCGGGCGCTGGTGCTGTTCGTCCCCATCTACTGGGCCTGGGTGGGCACGACGATCCACGCCAACACCCACGACATCGACAACCCGCTTGACCGGCTGGGCGTGTTCGCTCTCGCCCTGTGCGGCCTGTTCATGGCGCTCGCCGTACCGGCGGCGTACGAGGAGCGGGGCTTACTCTTCGGCGCCGCGTACTTCGCCGTGCGGATCGTCCTCGCGGCCCTGGTCTTCCGCGGACCGAGGATCGTGCTCAACCCGTTCGGCGTCGCGCTCTGCGTCACCGGTCCGTTGTTGCTGGCCGGCGGTTTCCTCGACGGCACGGCGCGGCTTGCGCTGTGGGTGACGGCCGCGTTCGTCGATCTCGCCACGCCGAGGCTGACCCGCCGACGGCTGACGCATATCCACTTCGACTCCGCCCACATGCCGGAACGGTTCGGCCTGTTCGTGATCATCGCGCTCGGCGAGTCGATAGTCGCGACAGGGGTGCCGGCCTCGTCCGCGGCACGGCTGGACGCCGGCGTGGTCGCGACGGTGGCCGCGGCATTCGTGTTGGCCTGCGCCCTGTGGTGGGTGTACTTCCACTTCGCCGCGAGCGCGATCCGGCACGGCCTGACCATCGCCTCGGTACAGACCGACATCGTCCGGCACGTGCTGTCGTACGGCCATCTCGGTTTCATCGGCGCGATCATCGCGGTGGCCGTCGGCCTCGCCGAGGCCGTGGCACATCCCGCCGACCCCCTCGGGGCCGCCGTGGCGAGCCTGCTCTTCGGCGGCTGCGCGCTGTACCTCGCGACGTTCGGCTACACCCGCTGGCGGATGTTCCGCCAGCTGTCGACCACCCGGTTCGGTGCGGCAGCCGTGGTTCTCGCATTGCTGCCGGTCGCGCTTTACATCCCCGCGCTGGCTGCCCTGTCTGTGCTCGGCGCCGCCGTCGTTTCGCTCAACGTGCTGGAGTACGTGCGGGTGAAGAGACGCACGGGGGGTTAAGGTCCCCGAGCCGGACACGAGCACTAGGGTGGGCTCCGTGAAGATCGGTTTCGGTGTACCGCTGTCCGGCTCGTGGGCCACACCCGACATCCAGCTCCGTCTGATCCGACGCGCCGAGGAGCTCGGCTACCACTCGGCCTGGACGTTCCAGCGCCTGCTGATCCCGGCCGCTGCCGGCGATCCCCGCTGGGCGGAGGTCTACCGCACCGTGCAGGATCCGATCGTCAGCCTCGCCTACCTGGCCGGCCATACGAGCCGGATCCGCCTCGGCTTCGCCGTACTGAACATGCCGTTCTTCTCCCCGGCCCAGCTCGCCAAGCAACTCACCACGCTGGACATCGTCAGCGGCGGGAGGCTCGACGTCGGGCTCGGTCTGGGCTGGTCACCGGAGGAGTTCGGCGCCTCCGGCGCCCCGTACGAGCGCCGCGGCGCCCGGGGCGCGGAGTTCTTCTCGGTTCTGCGTTCCCTGTGGACCGAGGAAAGCACCGAGTTCCATGGGGAGTTCTACGACTTCCCGCCGGTGCGGATGGATCCCAAGCCGGCGCAGCGCCCACATCCGCCGATGCTGATCGGCGCGTTCAGCGGGCCGGCGCTGCGGCGGGCGGGCCGCCTGGCCGACGGCTGGATCAGCAGCAGCCGGGCCAACCTGACCGAGCTGGCCGAGCCGATCGCCGTCGTCAAGCAGGCGGCGCGGGACGCCGGGCGCGACCCGGAGGCGCTGCGGTTCGTCTGCCGGGGCCCGGTACGCGTCGGACCGCCCGGGCAGCCCGGCCGGAAGCCGCTGACCGGCTCGTACGAGGAGATCCGGGCCGACCTCGACGGGCTGCGGGCCCAGGGGATCACCGAGGTGTTCTACGACCTCAACTACGACCCGACCATCGGAACGCCGGACGCCGATCCCGCCGAGTCCGTACGCCGGGCGGAGGAAGCGCTGGTCGCCCTCGCTCCCGGGGGATGATCCTCGAACCGTATATTGTCCAACCATGGCCCAGCCGCAGGATGCCCTACCGATCGGCACGTCCAAGGCCGACTGGGCGTACCAAACCCTCCGGGACCGTATTCAGGACGGGAGCTACGGCCCCGGACACCGGCTCGTACTGGACCACCTTGCGCGCGAGCTGTCGGTGAGTCCGGTGCCCATCCGGGAGGCCATCCGCCGCCTGGAGGCCGAGGGGTACGTCGACTTCCAGCGCAACATCGGTGCCCAGGTGGCGAGCATCGACGGCACACAGTACGCGGACACGATGCAGGTGCTCGCGGTGCTCGAGGGCGCGGCGACCGCGATGGCCGCGTCCCAGCTGAGCGAGCTGGACCTGCGGCGTGCGCGCGAGCTCAACGAGCGCATGCGGGAGAGCCTGGCGCAGTTCGACCCGCTCGGGTTCACCCAGCTCAACCAGGAGTTTCACCGCAGGCTGTGCGGGGCGTGCCCCAACGAGCACCTCAAGGAGCTGGTGGCGCGCGAGTGGTCCCGGATGGACATCATCCGGCGTACCACGTTCAGCGTCGTGCCCGGCCGCGCGGCGGTCTCCGTCGAGGAGCACGAGCGGCTGCTCGGGCTCATCACGTCCGGAGCCCCGGCTGGCGAGATCGAGCGCGTCGCCCGCGAGCACAAGCTCGCCACCCTGCGTGCCTTCCAGGAACGCGGCGCGGCGCCCGCCGACTCCCTCTGACGTCATATTGGCGTTAAAATGGCGTCATGCCTTCCTCGAACGAATCAACTACCAACCTGACCGTGCGAGCGCTTCCCGCACGGGTGCGGGCCAAGTTGATCGCTCGGGCGAAGGCGCGGCGGCAGTCGCTGAACGCCTACCTGCTCGACGTGCTCAGCAAGGAAGCGGACACTCCGACGATGGAGGAAGTCCTCGCCGATATCGACAGCATCAGACGTCCGACCGGATTGACCACCGATGACGCGGTGGTCGCCGTCCGCTCGGTCCGTGAGGCCGAGGACGCGAGGTGGGGTTGATCGTCGTCGACGCTTCCGTGGTCGTCGATCTGCTTGCCGGGGATGACACGCCGCGTCGGAAGGCAGCCAGCGAGCGGCTCACCGGCGGTCACGCGCTCTATGCTCCAGCGCACCTGGACATCGAGGTGATCTCGGCCCTCCGGGGGATCGCCCGATACAACCCCGTACTGGCCGCCGACGCGCCGATGTTGCTCGGCCGGCTGCCTCGTATGCCGATCCGCCGTGAGCCAGTCACCGACCTTGCGGCGCACCGCATCTGGCAGCTACGCGAGAACATGACCGCGTACGACGCCGGTTACGTCGCGCTCGCGGAACACCTCGGCGCGGGCCTGCTGACGTGCGACGGCAAGTACGCCGCCATCACCGGCCTGCGCTGCGCCATAGAACTCCTCGCGTGAGCCTCTCCCCTCTTGGCGGTGATCTCGCAGCGTCCCGGCAGGTGGGTGCCAGATCACCACCAACCCTGGGGGCCTGGTCACCGGAAGTCGCGGGAACGGCCGGCGGTGAATACCGGGAACGGCCAGAGCCGGTCGGCGAGCAGGTTGGTGACGCCCTCGTGGTTCTCCACCCGGCCGCTTACCAGCAGCGCCGCGGCGTCCCGGCCGGTGCCCCGGTTGCGTTCCCAGGTAGCGGGCGGGCAGATCACATTGATGTGTCCGGTTTCGTCCTCGAGGTTGATGAAGACCACCCCGCCCGCGGTGGGCGGGCGCTGCCGGTGGGTAACGATCCCGGCGGAGAGCACCCTGCTGCCGTCGGGAGTGGCCCGCAGCGCGGCCGCCGACACGGCGCCGAGCTCGTCCAGCCGATCGCGGAAGAACTGGGTCGGGTAGCTGCCCGGGGTGATCCGGGTCGCCCAGAGGTCGGCGATCGCCTGCTCCTGGTCGGTCATCTCCGGAAGCGCGGGCGCGACTGCCCCAGGGATCTCGATGGGCAGATGCCCGGCCCGGTCCTGGCCCACGGCACCCGCCGCCCACAGCGCGCTCCGGCGGTCCAGGCCGAGGCAGTCGAACGCGCCGGCGGTGGCCAGGGCCTCGACGACAGCAGTCGAGGGCTTGTGCCGGCGGACGAGCTCCCGCATGTCCCGGTACGGGCGGTCGGCGGCGATCCGCTCGGCGAGCTTCTCGCCGACCCCGCGGACCGAGGACAGTCCCAGCCGGATCGCCGGCTGGTCGTTCGACTCCCCCGGCTCCCCCGACGACGGCTCAAGGGTGGCCTTGGCCGCGCTGGCGTTGAGATCGGGCCCGCGGATCTCCACGCCGTGCCGGCGGGCGTCGGCCACCAGCGACTGCGGCGAGTAGAAGCCCATCGGCTGGGCGCGCAGCAGCGCGCAGGTGAACGCGGCCGGGTAGTACCGCTTGAGATAGGCGCTCGCGTACACCAGGAGGGCGAAGCTCACCGCGTGGCTCTCCGGGAATCCGAAATCGGCGAAGGCGATCAGCTTCTCGTAGATCCCCTCGGCGACCTCCGGGGTGATCCCGTTCTTGGCCATGCCGGCGAGCAGCCGGGGCCGCAGTCGGGCCAGCCGCTCGGCCGAACGCTTGGAGGACAGTGCCTGGCGCAGCTTGTCGGAATCGGCCGGAGAGAACCCCGCGGCGTCGACGGCAATCTGCATGAGCTGCTCTTGGAACAGCGGCACCCCGTAGGTCTTGTCCAGCGCATTCTTCAGCAGCGGGTGCGGGACGTCGGGCTCCTCCTGCCCGTTACGCCGGCGGATGTACGGGTGCACCGAGCCGCCCTGGATCGGCCCGGGACGGATGATCGCCACCTCGACCACGAGGTCGTAGAAGCGTTCCGGCCGCAGCCGGGGCAGGGTGGCGAGCTGGGCGCGACTTTCCACCTGGAAAACCCCTACCGCGTCGCCCGCGCACAGCATCTCGTACACCGCCCGGTCGTCCTCCGGGATCGTCTCCAGTGTGAACCGGTCGCCGTGATGCTCGGCGATCATGTCGAACGCCTCGTGCAGCGCGGTCAGCATGCCCAGTCCGAGCAGGTCGAACTTGACGAGGTTCATCGCCGCGCAGTCGTCCTTGTCCCACTGCAGCACGGTCCGGCCCGGCATCCGCGCCCACTCGACCGGGCAGACGTCGGTGACCGGACGCTCGCACAGCACCATGCCGCCGGAGTGGATGCCGAGGTGCCGCGGGAAGCCCAGCACCTCCCCGGCCAGCTCCATGACCGGCTCGGGTACGTCGTGCCCGGTCTGGCCGCGCAGTTTCTCGTAGCTGTCGAGCCGCTTCGACCAGGCGTCCTGCTGTCCGGGCGGGTAGCCGAGGGCGCGGGCCATGTCCCGTACCGCCATCTTCGGGCGGTACGAGATGACGTTCGCGACCTGGGCGGCGCGCTGCCGGCCGTACAGGTCGTAGACGTGCTGGATGACCTCCTCCCGCCGGTCGGACTCTATGTCCAGGTCGATGTCCGGCGGCCCGTCGCGTTCCGGTGAGAGGAACCGCTCGAAAAATAGTTCGTGACGCACCGCGTCAACCGCCGTGATGCCGAGCGCGTAGCACACCGCCGAGTTGGCGGCCGAGCCGCGCCCCTGGCAGAGGATGTTCTTCTCCCGGCAGTACTTCGCGATCTCCCAGACGATGAGGAAGTACCCGGGGTAGCCCTGATCCTCGATGACCTTCAGCTCGTGGTCGATCTGCTGATACGCCTTCTCTGCCTCCTTGGCGCCGCGCGGGCCGTACCGCTCCCTCGCCCCCTCCTCGGTGAGCTTGCGCAGGTAGCTCACCTCGGTGCGCCCCTCGGGCACCGGGAAGCGCGGCAGCTTGGGCGCCACCAACTTCAGGGGGAAGGCGCACTCCCTGCCGAGGGCGGCCGCGGCATCGACAGCGCCGGGGTAACGGGCGAACCGGCACTCCATCTCCTCCCCCGAGCGCAGGTACGCACCGCCGGAGACGGGCAGCCAGCCGTCCATCTCGTCAAGGCTTCGGCGGGCCCGCACCGCGGCCAACGCGGCGGCGAGCCTCGCCCGTGCCGGAGTGGCGTAGTGCACGTTCCCGGTCGCGACGGCCGGCACGCCGGCCCGGGCGGCCAGCTCGGCGAGGGCGTCGTTGCGGGCCGAGTCGAGCGGGTCGCCGTGGTCCCACAGCTCCACCGCGACCCCCTCTCGGCCGAACAGCGCGACCAGCTCGTCCAGCGCACGCGCCGCCGCTTCCAAGCCCTCGCCGGCTCCGTCGGTGGCCAGCGCGCTCGGCACCAACCCCTTGCGACACCCGGTGAGCACCAGCCAACGATCGCCGCCGAGCGCGGCCAGCTCCTCCAGCGGCGGGTACACCGGCTTGCCCTTCTCCTCACCGACAAGCTGGGCGGCGCTGATCGCCCGGCACAGCCTGCGGTAGCCCTCCTCGTCGCGGGCGAGGACGAGCAGGTGGGTGCCCTCCGGATCGGCGACGCCGGCCTGCGGACCGCTCAGCCCGAGGCTAAGCTCCGCGCCGAACAGGGTGCTGATCCCCGCCTCGTCGGCGGCCTCGTAGAACCGCACCACGCCGTACATCCCGTCGTGGTCGGTGAGCGCCAACCCGGGAAGGCCCAGCCGGGCCGCCTCGTAGGCCAGCTCCTCGGGGTGGGAGGCGCCGTCGAGGAAGCTGAAGTTCGAGTGGCAGTGCAGCTCGTAGTACGGCCGGCCGCCCTCGACACGGCGTACCGAGATCTCGGACGGGTCCTGCTCCGACGACCGCCCCTCGCCCGGACGCTCCTCACCCGGCTGCCGACCGGACAGCCGCCGCTCGAACTCCCGCCACCGGATCGGCGGATTGTTCCAGCCCATGCTTCCCCCCTCGCCCTTTGCCGCGTGCTAAGTCGTACGCGCCTTCCACCCACCACCGGCCGCCCTCGACGGCGGCCAGGTACGCCGCGCCATCCTCGGTGACGAGCTGGAACCGGGCCCGGCGCCGCCGGCCCGGGTCCCACCAGCGCTCGTCGGCCGGCCAGGGCCCGGCCCACCCGGCCAGCGGCGTACGGGTGCCGCGGTCCACCGCGAGCCAGGCCGGCCCCGACAGGAGAACGCCGCGGCCGCTCACCGCTACCGGGGCACCGGACGCGTCGGTCACCTCGGCCGGCAGCGGTGCTGGATAGACCACCGCCGGGGACGGCGGGGGGATCCGGCCCGGCCAGGGCCGCTGCAGGTCCGGGTACGACCCGGCGGGCTCACCCCATGGAACCCAGCGGACACGCTCGGCCGGGTCTCGGCCGCCGACCAGCACGGGCACCACCACGCCATCCGGCCCGAGAAGTCCCTGGACCCGGGACAGGGCGCGGGCCGCCCGCTCGCGGTCGGCGGCGTTCCCCTCCAGATCGAGCTGGCGGACGGCGGCCGTGGCCACCTCCTGGGCGGTGATCCGCAGCATGATCAGCCCGTCGTACGTCTCGGAGCCACCGGATTCATCCCCGGGCCCGTGCCCAGCCAGCCAACCCTCGAGCTGCCAGCGCACCCGGTCGGCCACTGCCACGGCGGTGAGCCCGTCGTGCCGCCACAGCCGGGTGAGCCGCTCGCCCCCAACGGTCTCCGCCTCGATACCGAGCCGCGTGCAGACCAGCCCGTGCGCGACCAGCCGTTCGTGCAGCCCGTCGGCCAGCGTCTTGGCCACGAACGCCGCGGTGTCCACCCGGACGATCGGCGGGTCGAGCTCGGCCGATACGGTCAGGTCGGGCGGCGGGCGGCGCGGGACGACCGGACGCTCGTCCAATCCGCGGGCAAGCCGGTGGGCGCGGGCACCGTCCGATCCGAACCGGGCGAGCACGTCGCCGGGCGGCAGCGCGGTGAACCCGCCCAGCGTCCGGATACCCAGCCGGATCAACAGGTCGGCGAGGTCCGGACGATCCAGCACCGATACCGGCCAGGAGGCCAGGAAGTCGGCAGCCCCGCCGGGCGGGACGATCTCGCCCTGCCGGGCGGCGAGGTATGCGGCGAACAGGCCGTCGGCCACGCCCACGCCGCACCGGCGGCCGAGAACGCTCTCGACCGCACCGACGATTCGGCCGGCCAGGACCTCCTCGCCACCGAAGTAGCGAGCCGGGCCGCGGGCGCGGAACGCGCACGTTCCCGGCCGTACGATCTCCACCTGCGGGACGAACTCCTCGACGGCCGCCAGTACCTTCTCGAACGCCCGCAGCTCCCCGGCGGGATCGTGGGCGAGCACACGTATCGCCGGGCAACGGTGCTGCGCCTGTCGCAGCAGCAGGCCGCGCCGAACCCCGGCGGCGCGGGCCGCCACCGAACACGCCAGCACCTCCCCGCCGCTCCCCTCGCCGGTCATCACCGCGGCCGGTACGTCGTCCGGCACACCCGCGGCCACGACAGGCCAGTCCGGACACCAGACGACGAGCGTGCGTACCCCGGCAGCCGGTGTCATGCAGCCACCACACCCGGGTCGGCCACCGCACCCGGCCCGGGGCCGGACCCGGGACCCGGAAGCCACAGCGTGGCCTCGCGCGGACGCGCCGCCGCGCCCCGCCCCTCGGCCCGAACCCGCAGCTCGCGGGCGCGCAGGTGGCCGTGGCCCATACCCACGCCCTGCCACCGAGAGGCGGTCACCGCCAGCCGCAGCTCGGCGCCCTCCCACGGGCCGGCCACGACCAGTACCGCACCTCGCTCCCTGGCCCGGGCGGTCAACCGCCGCATCTCGCGGGCGGTCGGCCGTTCCGAGGGCCGGACCAGCACCACGTCGACCCCCTCCAGCAGCGCGGCCACGGTGGTCGGCCACCACCGACCCGGCTGCGGCACCGCCGCCAACCGATCCAGCGCCATCCCCATCTCCGCCGCCCACATCGCGCCCAGCTCCGGCATCCCCACGGCCGCGCACCACCCGTTCGCCCGCGATGCTCCCGCCACCAGCGCAACCAACAGCGAGGACGCCCCTGTCGTAGGGGCTACCGCCACCGTGGACCCGCGCCGCAACCCCCTCGCCGGCAGCAGCTCACACAGCGTCGGAACCACCGGCACCAGCTCACCGGACCGCTCGCGGAACCTTCCCAGATCCTCCACGCGTACGCGTACGGCAGAGTCCATCCGGGATCAGTCCCAGGCCCGGGAGAGCAACCACCGCCCGGTGGCGGTGTCGAGGCGCAGCTCGTACACCCCGACCTGATCGCCGGTGACCGCCTCGATCCGCCAAAACCGCCGCTCGGTCGGCCCTTCGGCCTCGCGATCGACCCTTCTCCGCCACTCCCGGGTGGTCACCCAGTGCTCCAGGACCCGCCGTACCACGTAAAGCTGACCTCGCCACACGAAGCGCACAGGACGCCCCCCGCTCACCACCACATCAACCGGTTCACCGTAGACACGAGACACTGCCCTCTCCTCGCCAGGCTCAGCGCGTATGCATGACCATCGGCTGCCCGGGGGAAGGCAGACAGCGCTCTTGTATTCGAACATACGTTCCCTGAGCCCGGTAAGGGAACCCCTCAGTCGTCTGATTTGTCCGGATGGCGGTGGCCGACCCGTGCTCGCGCCCGGGTCACCAGGAACAGCGCTTGGCGATGCTTGTCGACCAGTCCCTCACCGCACCGCACTAGGCACTCATCGGCTTGAGCGCTGTGGCGATGCACCCGGATACGGTGATGACGTCGGCGACGACCCGGGTACGGGTGACGCCGAGGGCGCGCAGTGCTCGTCCATGGTCGACGGCGACGACGAGCGTGGTGCCGGCCAGAAACACCCGCCATAGGCCGATCAGCGCGGTCCTCGCCGGCCACGGAAGCTCGGCCAGGCAGTGGCGCAGGCGATGGCAGTGGAACGGGACGTGACGCTGTTCGTCGGCCAAGATCCGGTCGGCCACCTGCGTCGTCAGCGGATCGTCGGTCCCGTCGCGCAGCGCGCGGTAGTAGCGCAGCGCTATCACCTCGGCGATCAGCAGTACCAGTAGCTCGACGCGTAGTCCCGCCGCTCGGCGCAGCCGGACGAAGATCGCATCGCTCCAGTGACCTGCGATGGTCGAATAACCCGCGGCGTGCAGGAGCAGGCCCAGCATGCGGGCGTGGTTCTGTTCCTCGGCCACGAACAGGCGCACCGCCGCGCGGTAGTCGTCGTCCCCGGCCCGGTCCGCCTTGCGAATCAGATTCGCGCCGTCGCCGGTCTCACCGACCTGGAAACGCCGCACGCTACGCACCACGGCGGCGTCCAGGCGAGCGCCCCGCTTCCAGGCCGGCTCACCGGCCCGGTACCGAGACCGCGCCTCGGCCTCGAACCGTCGCCGCCAGCCGGCGGAGCCGCCGTCGATCCTGATCGATTCCTGTCCCTCCACGTCGGTGAGACGCCGCCGCCCGCCGCCGCGTGCACAGTTGCGACGTGGATCCGCGGAGAGACACTGGCGGATCACGCGCGTCGTGCCGGCCCAGCTGTCACCATGCCGCTACGATGCATCGAAAATGGTTTTCATTCCCTCACGACTTATCCCTGGAGGCACTTGTGAAGGTGGCGTTCGTCGGCAAGGGCGGCAGCGGTAAGACCACCCTGTCGTCGTTGTTCGCCCGGCATCTCGCGGCTCGCGGGGCGACGACCGTCGTGATCGACGCCGACATCAACCAGCATCTGGGCGAGGCCCTTGGGCTGGACGAACGCGAACTGGCCGGCATCCAACCGATGGGCCATCACCTTACCGAGATCAAGGAATACCTACGCGGCGACAACCCGCGGATCGCCTCCGCCGACACGATGATCAAGACCACGCCGCCGGGCAAGGGCTCACGGCTGCTCCGGCCGCCCGCCCACGGTGTACCCACCGACCCGATCCACGACCGGCACAGCGTGAACGTCGGCGGCGTCCATCTCATGGTGACCGGACCGTTCACCGAGGAGGACCTGGGCGTCGCGTGCTACCACTCCAAGGTGGGTGCGGTCGAGCTGTACCTGAACCATCTGGTCGACGGACCCGACGAGTACGTGGTGGTGGACATGACCGCCGGGGCCGACTCCTTCGCCTCCGGCCTGTTCACCCGCTTCGACCTGACCTTTCTGGTCGCCGAGCCGACCCGCAAGGGCGTCGGCGTGTACCGGCAGTACCGGGACTACGCGGCCGAGTACGACGTCGCCATCGCCGTCGTCGGCAACAAGGTGCAGCATCCCGACGACGTCGCGTACCTGCGCGAGCAGGTCGGCAAGGACCTGCTGACCTGGTTTCCGCACTCCGCCGCGGTACGGGCGATGGAGCAGGGCCGGGGTTTCGCCCTCGACGACTTCGAGGCGGCGGGCCGTGCCGCGCTGGACACGCTGCACCGTGCCGTGGACGCCCGTGACAAGGACTGGGTCCACTTCACCCGGCAGGCGGTGGACTTCCACATCAAGAACGCGCAGTCGTGGGCGAACGAGGCGGTCGGCATGGATCTCGTCGACCAGATCGACCCCGACTTCGTGCTCGGCCCGGAGCGGACGCTGGCTCAGGCGCTCTGACCCGGCGGCCGCGCCCCACGTCCGCGTGCGGTGCGGGCGAGCCGGCGGGCCTCCCGCAGCGGTTCCGGGGTACGGCGACGACACCAGCAGCGTCGTACGACCTCCGCGGCGGTCTCCGGGTCCGTGCGCCAGGCGGCGTGCACGGCGAGTGGACGGGTGCCCGCCCGGGTGCGCAGCCAGCAGCCAACGGTCTCGTCGTCGAGCAACAGCGGGCTGGCGGCGCCGTACCGGTCGTCGGGCCACTCCCCCGCTGCGAGCAACGGCCGATGCGTCACGCCGACGGTCGGTAGGTCGAGTACGGCACCGAGGTGCAGTGCCAGACCCGCGCGGCGGGGGTGGTCGCGGCCGGTCGCGTTCACCAACAGGACGTCCGGGCGCCCCGGCAGGCCGCGTACCGCCGCCTCCAGCAGCGGACCCTCGCGCAACGCGAGCAGGCCGGGCTGGTACGGCCCGCTCGCCGTGCCCGCGACGACATGCCGCGCCTCCCGCCGCCGGCCCCGTACCAGGGCGGCGGCCGCCCACGCCGGGTCGCCGACGGCACCCGTCCCCTCACGGCCTCGGGGGAAGCAGATAAAACACCCGGCGACGAGCGGCTGACCCTCCGGAGGGCGCCAGAACGCCGACGGCCGCTGCCCCGCGGCCAGCGCGCGCTGCTCCGCGACCAGCTCCTCGGGGTCGGCCGGCCACTTCCCGATGAATGGGCCACTCATCCGCTAGGTCCGTGTGAGGGGTCCATTCACCGCAACAGCCCTCACGGCTCCCCCGCCTCGAGGTCGCCTTCGAGCTGCAGGTACGTGGCACGCAGCCGGTCGAGCGCCTCGGCCGGCGGCTCCGCCCAGAGCCCGCGATCGGCGGCCTCCAGCAGCCGCTCCGCGATCCCGCGCAGCGCCCAGGGGTTCGACCGCTCCATGAACTCCCGCGTCTCGGCGTCGAAGACGTAGGCCGCGGCGACCTGCTCGTACATCCAGTCGTCCACCACACCCGCTGTCGCGTCGTAGCCGAACAGGTAGTCAACGGTCGCGGCCAGCTCGAACGCGCCCTTGTAGCCGTGCCGCCGCATCGCCGCGATCCAGCGCGGGTTGACCACCCGGGAGCGGAACACCCGGCGGCTCTCCTCGCCCAGCGTTCGGGTCCGGACCGTTTCCGGCAACGCGGAGTCACCCACGTACGCGGCCGGCGACGAGCCGGTCAGCGAGCGGACCATCGCCACCATGCCGCCGTGGTACTGGAAGTAGTCGTCGGAGTCGAATATGTCGTGCTCGCGGGTGTCCTGGTTCTTCGCCGCGGCCTGGATACGGCGGAACGTGGTCTCCATGTCCGCGCGGGCCTCGCGCCCGTCGAGCCCGCGGCCGTACGCGTAGCCGCCCCATGCCGCGTACACCTCGGCGAGGTCGCGGTCGTCGCGCCAGTTACGGGCGTCGATGAGCGGCAGCAGGCCGGCCCCGTACGCGCCCGGCTTGGACCCGAAGATCCGGGTGGTGGCCCGCCGCCAGTCGCTGTGGCCGGCATGGTCGGCGAGCGCGTGCGCGTGCAGGTAGTTGGACTCCGGCGGTTCGTCCAGCCCGGCCACCGTGCCGATCGCGTCGTCCAACAACGCGATGACGTGCGGGAACGCGTCGCGGAAGAACCCGGAAATCCGCAGCGTCACGTCGATGCGCGGCCGTCCCAGCTCGGCGAGCGGGATCACCTCGGTGCCGGTGACCCGCCGGGACGCGTCGTCCCAGGTCGGCCGGCAGCCGATCAGTGCGAGCACCTCGGCGATGTCGTCCCCCTGGGTACGCATCGCGGAGGTCCCCCAGATGGTGAGGCCGACGCCCGCCGGGTAGCCGCCGGTATCGTCGCGGTGCCGCCGCAGCAGCGAGTCCGCGAGCGCCTCGCCGACGTCCCATGCGTTGCGCGACGGGATCGCCTTGGGGTCGACGGCGTAGAAGTTGCGCCCGGTGGGCAGCACGTTCACCACGCCCCGGGTCGGCGAGCCGGACGGTCCGGGCGACACGAACCCGCCGCGCAGCGCGTGCAGCACCGCGTCGATCTCTCCGCGGGTGCCGTCGAGCCGCGGTACCACCTCGGTCGCGGCGAACTCCAGCAGCCGCACGACGTCGTCGACCTCCGGGCGGGCGTCGACCTCCGGGCGGGCGTCCCGGCCGAGCACGTCGCGGGCTACCTCACCGGCCCGGCCCGCGTCCCAGCCGGCCGCCTCCATCCCCTCGATGAGGGCTCGGGCGCGCTCCTCGAACGCGTCCACCTCCACCCGGTCGGTGGAGCCCTCGGGCAGCCCGAGCGCCGTACGCAACCCGGGCAACGCCCGATGCCGACCGCCCCACACCTGGGCGGCGCGCAGCACGGCGAGCACCAGGTTGATCCGTGCCTCGCCGGCCGGAGCCACGCCGAGGATGTGCAGACCGTCACGGATCTGCACATCCTTGACCTCGCACAGGTACCCGTCGATGTGTAGAACGAAGTCGTCGAACTCGGCCTCGTCCGGCTGCCTCTCCACCTGGAGGTCGTGGTGCAGCTGGGCGGCCTGGACGAGGGTCCAGATCTGCGCCCGCACGGCCGGCAGCTTGGTCGGATCGAGCGCCTGGCAGGTGGCGTACTCGTCGAGGAGCTGCTCCAGCCGGGCGAGGTCACCGTAGCTGTCGGCACGGGCCATCGGCGGCACCAGATGGTCGACGATCGTCGCGTGCGCCCGCCGCTTGGCCTGGGTGCCCTCGCCCGGGTCGTTCACTATGAACGGGTACACCAGCGGGAGGTCGCCGAGGACGGCGTCCGGCGCGCAGTCCGCGGCCAGCCCGAGGCCCTTGCCCGGAAGCCATTCGAGCGTGCCGTGCTTGCCCAGGTGTACGACGGCGTCGGCGCCGAAGCCGGCCTCGTCGGCGGGGAGGGTCAGCCACCGGTAGGCGGCCAGGTAGTGGTGCGAAGGCGGCAGATCGGGATCGTGGTAGATGGCGACCGGGTTCTCCCCGAAGCCCCGGGGCGGCTGGATCACGAGAACGACGTTGCCGTGGGCGAGGGCGGCGATCACGAGGTGCTTGTCCGGCGCGCCTCCGGCACGACATGACTCGCCGGCCGAGTCGTCAACGTACAGCTCGCCGGGCGGCTCGCCCCAGTGCTCACGCATGCGCTCGCGCAGCGCGGCCGGCAGCTCGTCGAACCAGCGCCGGTACGTGGCGGCCGGCACCCGCACCGGGGCCGCCCGGAGCTGCTCCTCGGTGAGCCACTCGGTGTCCTGCCCACCGGCGGCGATCAAGGCATGGATCAGCTCGTCCCCGTCCTCGGGGACGTCGTCGCCCAGGTCGTACCCGGCGTCCCGGAGGGCGGCCAACAGCCGAACCGCGGAGGCGGGGGTGTCGAGGCCGACCGCGTTGCCGACCCGGGCGTGCTTGGTCGGGTACGACGAGAGAACGATGCCGAGCCGCCTGTCCCGGTTGGGTACGTGGCGCAGCCGTGCGTGCCGCACGGCGATGCCGGCGACCCGCGCCGTCCGTTCCGGGTCGGCGGCGTAGACGGGAATGCCGTCCGGCCCTTCCTCCTTGAACGAGAACGGCACCGAGACCAGCCGCCCGTCGAACTCCGGGATCGCTACCTGCATCGCCGCGTCCATCGGGGTGAGCGCCGCGTCCGAGCCCTCCCAGGTCGCGCGGGGCACCGTCAGGCAGAGCCCTTGGACGACCGGGACGTCCAGGCCGGCGAGCGCGCCGATGTCCCACGCGTCCTCGTCCCCGCCTGCGACGGCGTCGCCCGCGTGAACCGCCGCTCCTCCCGCGGCGAGCACGGTGGCGACCAGTGTGTCGGCCTGTTTCAGCAGGTCGAGCAGGCCGTCGTCGGCCCCGCGCAGGGACGCGCAGAAGACCGGCAGCGCGTTGGCGCCGCGGCCCTCGATCGCATCGCAGAGCGCGTCCACGAAGGCCGTGTTCCCGGACAGCTCGTGTGCCCGGTAGAAGACGACCCCGACCGTGGGCCGGTCCGAGCTGTGCTGCCGTTCCCCGTGGATTCCGTACTCCGGCATCGGCTCGGGGGGCGCGAACCCCTCGCCGGTGAGCAGCACCGTGTCGGAGAGGAACCGGGCCAGCTCGCGGAGGTTGACCAGGCCGCCCTCGCGCAGGTAGTCCAGCGCCTCCGCGGCCACACCCGACGGCACCGTGGACAGCGCCATGAGCTCGGCGTCGGGCGTCGGCTCGCCGCCGAGCGCGACGAGCGGTATACCGCTACCCCGCAGTCGCTCCAGTCCTTCAGGCCAGGCCTTTCGGCCGCCGAGCAGCCGTACCACTACTACGTCGACGCCTTCGGTCAGGGTGTCCAGTTCGTCGAGGTCGACCCTGGTCGGGTTGGCGGCGCGGTAGCCGGCCGCACACCCACGGGCGGCGAGCAGCTCGGTGTCGGCAGTGGACAACAGGAGGATGTGCGGCATAGGGCGCAGTCTAGGAAGAGAAGATCACACACCCACGATGCGGACGTCGCCGTGGTCTTCGGCGAGTCGGACCAGGTCGTCGGTGTCGCTGGTGAGGATGAGCGCACCGCCCGGAACAGCGCCGCGGTCGCGACCACGACGGCGTCGACAGTCTGGGAAGAACGCGCGCCGGCGAGAAGCTTCCCGGCCCGCCGACCAATGGTCTCGTCTACTACGACGACTTCTGCCGTGTTGAGCACACGGTTAACGGGAGCGTCACGGGGCCCGCTCCCCCGTACGACCTCGGCGAGGGTTACCGCGGAGACATATACGGGCCTTCCCGCCTCGCGTGTTTTCGCGTAAAGGGTACGGACGCGGGAATCGTCCCGAGCCAAGGCGATCACCGCCCCAGCATGACTCTGCGCGGAACGGGAGGCATCTAGTCCCCCCAAATGAGGTGATGCGCCTCCTCGAGTGCCTCTTTCGGCGGGGGACCCGCACGCTCTTCGGCGCCCTCGAGGAACTCATCCATGCGATCAAGCTTGAGCTCCCGGCGAACGGCCTCGTTGATATAGGCGGACAGGCCTCGCGGACCGACGCGCTCCCGCAGTTCGGCGAGCACATCCGCATCGAGTGTGATCGACACCTTCTTGGTGGCCACGTTGTCAAGAGTATTCGTCAGCCGGTTCACCGCGCCTCCCCTTTATTTGCCGGCAGCGATGGAACACACTGTGCCGGAAAACGCCGCCGTAACCAGCCGCATTTTGGGCACCTGTGGATTGCCATAGCCGCCGCCGTTTCTGTGGACGACGGAGGCGACGGCAGGTCTCAGCGTGCGATCGCGAGCGCCGGCAGGCCGGGAGGAGGGCCGGACGCGACGAGGCGCAGCACCGCCTCGACGTCGAGGTGTTGCTCGACCAGGTCGCCGAGCGCATCGAGCCGTGCCTCCCGCACGGCGGCGAAGCAGGTGTCCGGCGCGACGGCGAAGTCCCGGCCGGCCAGACCGGCGACCTCGGTAAGGAAGGCGCGGCGGAACGTGTCGTTCTCCAGCACGCCGTGCCAGGCCGTACCCCACACGGCCCCGACCCGGCAGCCGTCCAGGAACGGTTCGGCGCCCCCGCCGTCGTCCACGACTACCGCGCCGTGTCGGATCTCGTACGCCGTCACCGGCTCGTCGTACGCGGTCCCGGTCGGTCGGCCGAGCGTCTTGTCCGGCGCGAACTCCACCCGCACCGGCAACAGGCCGAGGCCGGCGACGGCACCGGCACCCGACTCGACGTGGTCGACGATCTCGCCGGCGAGCATCTGGTAGCCGCCGCAGATGCCGAGCACCGGCCGCCCGTCACGGGCTCGCCGGGCGATGGGCCCGGCGAGCCCGCTTCGCCGCAGCCAGGCCAGGTCGGCCACGGTGGCCCGGGAGCCCGGCAGCACCACCAGGTCGGCGTCGGCCAACTCCGCCGGGCTCGTCACGAACCGGACCAGCACGCCGGGCTCGGCCGCGAGCGCGTCGACGTCGGTGAAGTTGCTGATGCGCGGCAGCCGCACGACGGCGACGCGCAGGATGTCCCGGCCGTGTGGGGGCAGCGCCGCACCTCGCTCCCCCGACAGGGCGAGCGAGTCCTCCACGTCCAACCACAGACCGTCCCGCCAGGGCAGTACCCCGTACGTGGGCCGCCCGGTGAGCCGGGTGAGCATCTGCACGCCGGTGTCCAGCAGCTCGGCCGCCCCGCGGAACTTGTTGATGACGAATCCGGCGACGAGCGCCTGGTCCGCGGGTTCCAGCAGCGCCAGCGTCCCGTACAGCGACGCGAAAACCCCGCCCCGGTCGATGTCGCCCACGACGATGACCGGTAGGCCCGCGGGACGGGCGAGGCCCATGTTCGCGAGGTCGGTGGCCCGCAGGTTGATCTCGGCCGGGCTGCCCGCCCCCTCGCAGAGCACCACGTCGTACGACTCGCGCAGCTCGGCCAGGCAATCCAGAACGGTCTGCCGAAGGCGCGGGATGTAGGTCCGGTACTCCACGGCGTCCACCTCGGCGAGCGGCCGGCCGAGCACCACGATCTGGCTGTGCCGCTCGCCGCCCGGCTTGAGCAACACCGGGTTCATCGCGGCCGACGGCTCGATTCCGGCCGCGGCGGCCTGCATGGCCTGGGCCCGGCCTATCTCCGCCCCGTCCGTGGTGACCATCGAGTTCAGCGACATGTTCTGGGCCTTGAACGGGGCAACCTTGGCCCCGCGACGGGCCAGCAACCGGCACAGCCCGGCGACGACGATGCTCTTACCGGCATCCGAGGTAGCGCCGGCGACCAGCAACGCTCCGTTCATCGTGGCCGTCATCCCCTCCGTCCCCCGACCGCCGCGACGGTGAGAGCGCCGGCCGCCGCCAGGCCCGCCGCCGCCAACCCGGCCGCAGCGAGCCCCACCGCCCGGGAGAGGCGGACGGCCCGCCGGACGTCGGCCGGGAGGGGCGCCCGCCCGTTCCCCAGCTCCGGCCGGTGCTCGACCCGACCACCGTAGCTGTTGGTACCGCCGAGCCGTACACCGAGCGCCCCGGCGAACGCCGCCTCGCAGCGCCCCGCGTTCGGGCTGGGATGTCGGGCGCCGTCGCGGCGGTAGATCCGGTACGTCCTGCGGGGCGAGCCGCCGACCAGCGGGGCGAGCGCCACCGCGAGCAGCCCGGTGAGGCGGGCCGGCGCCCAGGTGGCGACGTCGTCGAGACGCGCCGCCGCCCAGCCGAAGCGGGCGTAGCGCGCCGACCGGTGCCCCACCATGGCGTCCAGGGTGTTGACCGCGCGGTAGCCGAGCATGCCGGGCAGCCCGGCGACGGCGCCCCACAGCAGCGGGGCGACGACCGCGTCGGCGGTGTTCTCGGCGACCGACTCCACCGTCGCCCGCACCAGCCCCGCGCCGTCGAGGGCCTCCGGATCGCGGCCGCAGAGGTGCGGCAGCCGTGCGCGGGCCGCCGACAGGTCGCCGGAGCCCAGAGCGGCCGCCATCGCGGTGGCCTCCCGGGCCAGCGAGGCCCCGCCGAGGACCGCCCAGGCGGCCGTCCCCATGGTCAGAGGCCCCGCCAGCGTCCGGCTGCCGGTGACGCTGCGGAGGACGAACCCCAGGCCGACCGCACCGGAGACGCAGACGACGACGTACGCCGCACCCCGAAACCGCGAGTCGGCGTAGATCGCCCGCTCCAGCGCACCGGCGGCACTCCCGAAGCCGGCGACCGGGTGGACTCGGCGCGGGTCGGCGAGCAGCGCGTCGGCCGCGACCCCCAGCAGCAGACCGAACGCCCGGCCCTCCGTACGCCCGCCCGCGAAGGCACGCGAGGGTTTCCTCACGGGGCATGCCGGATGGGCGGATGCTCCCGGGGAGGTCGCCGGAAGGGCTGCGGGCTGATCGGCATAAACAGGAGCCTATGTCGAGGCCGGTCCATCGGTCCTGGCGAGGGCACGCCGGGCGACCCGGTGCGACATCCTCACCTGTCATCAAGATCGGATATACGATCTCTGTCGGTGTCGGTAACCTCGCTCCGGGCCCGGCACAATTGAACGGAGCCCCCGTAGCTCAGCGGACAGAGCATTGGACTTCTAATCCAACGGTCGCAGGTTCGAATCCTGCCGGGGGCGCAATGTGATGTCTCAAGACATCGGAAACTCCTGAACCCTCAGGTTGTGGGTTCAGGGGTTTCGTTGTTTTCGGGGTGGGCCGGGTGGTCGGCTGGTGGGTTGGTAGTCCTTGCTG
>WHSR01000056.1 GCA_009379995.1 Streptosporangiales bacterium | reverse complement strand
GCCATCTCCAAATACCAGGCCCGCGGCCCTGGCATCGACCGCACCAGCTACAAAGCCACCGTGGGCATCGACATCCTGGCACCACCCGACACCTTGACAACCACCACCAACCCCCTAACTACACGGCCTTGGGGCTAGTCGCGGCCGGGCACGGCGATTAGGGGGTCGCGGATGTGCGGACCCGCAAGGCGTGCTCGACAAGCGCGATCAGGGCGGTCTTCGTGGACTCCCGACCCCGCGCGTCGCATTCGATGAGGGGAACGTGCGGACTCAGCGTCAGGGCCTCGCGCACGTCCTCGAGCCGGTGCGGGAAGACCCCATCGAATCCGTTGACGCCAACGACGAACGGGAGGCCCGACTTCTCGAAGTAGTCGACGGCGGGGAAGCAGTCGGCGAGCCGACGCGTGTCGACGAGGACGACGGCGCCGATGGCCCCGCGCGCGAGGTCGTCCCACATGAACCAGAAGCGATGCTGGCCCGGCGTGCCGAAGAGGTAGAGGACCAGGTCCTCGGCGAGGGTCACCCGGCCGAAATCCATGGCGACGGTGGTGGTGGTCTTGTCCGGGATCGCCGTGAGCCTGTCGACGTGGGTGCCCGCGGCGGTCATAATCGCCTCCGTGGTGAGCGGGGTGATCTCCGAGACCGAGCTCACGAAGGTCGTCTTGCCCACCCCGAAGCCGCCCGAGACGACGATCTTGACGGAGCTGGGCGCCGCGCCCGTCCCGCCTCCTCTCGGGGGACTAGAGCCTGTGTAGTCCACTGAGCACCCTTTCGAGCAAGGCGGGATCCGGCTGTCCATCTTCGGGTACCGGCGTCTGGTGAACGTGTACGACACCGTCGTTCGCCAGGTCCGCGATCAGAACCCGGGCGACGCCGAGGGGCATACCCAGGAGCGCCGAGACCTCGGCCACCGAACGTACCTCCCGGCACAGCTCGCAGATGGTCTGCAGCTCCGGAAGGAGGGCCGAGAAATCCCGTTCCGGGAACGTGGTCGACACCAGCGCCTCGACGGCGAACTGGGAACGGGGATGGGTACGGCCACCGGTCATGGTGTACGGGCGCACCAGAGGACCTGGCTCGCTTTCGGGTCTTTCGCCTGCCACCGCGCGATCACCGCCGTTGGGCCATTACCGGGGGAGAAGACGGTGCAGTTCCGCCCGCACCGCAGGGGTCAGCACCCGCCCCGCACGCTCCACGAGCAGCGCCATCTCGTAACCGATCAGCCCCATGTCGCAGTCCGAGGAGGCGAGAACGACCAGGCACGACCCGTCGCTGATCGCCATGAGGAGCAGCAGGCCCTTCTCCATCTCCACAACCGTCTGGTTGACCATGCCCGCCTCGAAGACGCGCGCGGCCCCCTGGGTGAGGCTGAGCAGTCCCGACGCCACGGCCGCCAGCTGGTCCGCGCGGTCCCGCGGGAACCCCTCGGAAAGGGCCAGGAGGAGGCCGTCGGACGACACGACGACCACGTGCGAGACACCGGGGACCCGTTCACAGAAGCCGGTGATCAGCCAGTTGAGGTCCTGCGCGGCCTCGCTCATCTCGCCCACGTGTTCTCCCAATCATCACGAGTCGGTGGGTCGGGCCCGTCCCCCGGACTCGTCGCGCCCCCGGCGGCCCTACCCTCGCTTACCCCCCGATGGAAGCTCGACAGGCGGTCTCTCACCGCCGCCGCCGACCTTACCGCCGGCCCACCGTCCGGGGCTGGCGAAGGCGCGTCCACCGATCCGGGGACGAGGTTGGCGCCGGGGACGCGCTTCGGCAGCCCGGCGGCGGTAGTGCCGCCAGCGACAGGAGCGTCGACAGCCTGGGCCGCACGCCAGCCCTCGTCACCGGGTGAACGCCAGGACGAAACGGTCTCCTGGGCCGAGCCGGCCTCCGGGGCGACGCTGGGTTCCGGGGCGCTCAGGCCGGCCAGTGGCCGCGGCCCGCGACGCTGGAACCACTCCGACTGGATGGCCGCGAAGATCGGGAGCACCTCGTCTCCGGCCGAGGCGCCTCCGGGAGGCTCGTACGGTTCCGGCGCGGGGGCATCCGCCGCCCAGCCGTCCTGCGGCGCGGCCGACGCAAGGCCGTCGTGCGGCGCCGCCGGCACATGGTCTTCCTGCGGCGCCGCCGGCGCCGGCGATCTTGCAGAAACGTCAAGATGGTGTTCGAGCGTTTCCGCGAGATCACCAGTAGAGGAAAGATCATCGGCAGGCGGCGGGACGTCCGCCGTGGCCTGCGCCGGGACATTCACCGGCACCGATACAACGGGCCGCCGCTCCGCGGGAGGCGGCGTGTCGACGACGCCCGCCGGCTCTCCGCCGGTCCGGGTGAAGAGCCCCCTCGGCAGCAGGACCTGCGCAGTGAGGCCGCCGGTGCGGGACGGCCGCAGCTCCACCCGGATGCCGTGCCGCGTCGCCAACCGCCCGACGACGAACAGGCCCATGAATCGGGACGCCGAGACGTCGACGACGGGCGGCCGGGCGAGCCGCTCGTTGGCGACCATGAGCTCGTCCGGGGCCATACCGATCCCGCTGTCCTCGATCTCGATCGCGCCGCACCAGTCGAGGCGGAGCTGGCCGGTCACGGCGATCGTCGTGTCCGGGGGAGAGAAAGAGGTGGCGTTGTCGAGCAGCTCCGCGACGAGGTGGACCAGGTCGTTCACCACCCACCCGGAGACCGCGACGCCGGACTGCGCCCGAAGCCGTACCCGCTCGTACTGCTCGACCTCGGACAGCGAGGCGCGCAGGACGTCGACCAGCGGCACCGGCTGGCCCCACCGGCGGGCGGGCTCCTGCCCGCCGAGAACGAGGAGGTTCTCGCTGTTGCGCCGCATGCGGGTGGCGAGGTGGTCGAGCTGGAAGAGGTTCGCCAGCCGGTCCGGGTCCCGCTCGCTCTGCTCCAGCGTATCGATCAGGTGGAGCTGGCGTTCGACGAGGATCTGGCTGCGGCGGGAGAGGTTGACGAACATCCCGCTCATCGTTCCGCGAAGCTGCGCCTCCTCGGCGGCCAGCCGCACCGCCTCCCGATGAACCTCGTCGAACGCCCGCGCCACCTCGCCGATCTCGTCGCTTGAACCGACGCCGACCGGTTCGATCACCGGCCGGGCATTCGGACGATCCCGCATCCGGCGTACCGCCTCCGGTAGCCGACGACCCGCGACGTCGAGGGCGCCCGACCGCAGCGCCTGGAGAGGCTGGACCATCGAACCGACAACCAGCGATGTGGCCACCAGCGCGAGAACCAGGACGATCAGGACGACAAGCGAGTCGGCGACCGCGTTCCGGCGCGCCGAGAAGCCGAGGTCGCTGCTCTGTTCGACGAGAGCACGTACGAGACCCGCCTCCACGCCGCGCAGCCGGTCGACCTTGACGGTGGCCACGTCCGACCACTGCTGGGCGCTGAACCCGAGGTCGGCCTCCGCTCCGCGGGAGATCGCCGTCAGCAGAAGCCGTTCGGCGTCGTCGATCGCCACGCCGGTGACCGTGTCCTCGTAGAGCTGGCGGTAGTGCACCGGCGCCAGCTCCTTGAACGTGGCGACAGCGCTTTCCTGCTGCGCCCGGGCCCCGACGAGCCAGTCGAGCTGGCGCTCGCTGAGTCCCCCGATAAGTAGCCCGCTCAACAGGACGTCGCGTTGCTGCGCGGCCTGTTCCTTCGCGCGGGACAGGGCGACAAGTATCCGGACCTTTTCGGCGAGCTCCTGGTCGCTGCTGCCCTCCGCGATCATCTCGGTCACTCCGATGAGGTCGGTGACGATGCTCGCGTACTTGTCGATCGTCGCCTCCGCCGGCAGCTTCGACCGGAGGGCAAGATCTCGCAGCGCCGGGAGTTGGCTGAGCCGCCATCGCACCGTGTCGACCTGCCTGTGTACGGCGGAGCCGTACGAGGCGTCGATGGGTTCCGCCCGCTCCCGAACCGCCGCGGCGATGTTGTCGACGGCCCGCTGGTGCTTCTTCACCTGGTCGAGGTTTCCCCTGCGACCCGCCGCGACGTAGCCCACCACGACGCTCCGCTCGCTCGCCAGGGCGTGCGTCAGCCGGGTGATCTCGTCGCTGAGCTCGGCCAGCCGTTGGACCCGCCCGTAGTCGGCGGCGCTGCGGACGGCCGAGACGACACGCAGCCCGCCCAACAGGACGGCCGCGACGGTGGGGATCAGGACCAAGGCGACGAGTCGCGTCCGCACCCGTCGGTTGCGGAGCACGCCGCGTACGCCGGGCGCCGTTCGTCGCTGCGACCCGCCCTCGGGCGCGGGGCGGGTCTTCGCCGTCACCCGGTCGTCGGCCGCGTCGCCGTTACTGCCCCACATCCCTGATGATGCGGAGGCTGGATCAGAGCCGCGGTGACGGCTCGGGGGTCGTGTCGGCACTACAAACTCTCCCCGTTGTCACCAGAGGTCCTGGTAATGGGGCGCAGGCTCCGTTCCTACGATGGCCTGGACCGTTGCCCTCCCATCCAGATGATGCGTATTGGAACACATCCGTACAGAGTCAGCCAAGAGTTACCATTGAGTTACCAATACTAAATATTTGTCCGGCCCCGTACGGGGTGTTTTCCCTATTAAGAAGTTATATGAGCTTTACACCTTTTGTCCGTATCGGCTAGGGAGCTGTCGTCATGAGGTGCGGTCTCGTCCGCTTGGCCTCCGCCATAAGCCTTCTCGTGGTGTACCTCGCCACCGGCTGTGACGGTCTGGGGTCGTCGGCCGCCGAGTCCGGCGATCTGGAGAAGACCAAGATCAAGATCGGGGTGCTCCCCATCATCGACACCGCGCCCGTGTACGTCGGGATCAAGAAGGGGGTCTTCGCGGCCGAGGGGCTCACCGTGGAGCCCGTGATGCTGGAGCAGAGCACCGAGGCTCTCCCGATGCTCAAGGAGGGGAAGCTCGACTTCGCCTTCGGCAACTACGTCAACTACTTCATGGCGCACGCGGACGGTTCGGCGAAGCTGCGCGTCCAGGCGGAGGGGTACCAGAGCAAGCCCGGCGTGTTCGTCATCGTGACGATGCCGAACTCGCCGATCCGTTCCCCCCGGGACCTCGCCGGCAAGACGCTCGCGGTGAACATCAAGGACAACATCTCGACGCTGACCACGAACGAGGTGATCAAGACCGAGGGGGTGGATCCCGGGTCGCTCAGGTACACCGAGATCCCGTTCCCCGAACTGGAGCCGGCTCTGCAGAACGGGTCCATCGACGCGGCGTTCATGGTGGAGCCGTTCACCAGCCATGCACAGCAGGAGCTCGGCGCGCGCGTGGTGATGGACAACGCGACGGGGCCGACCGCCGACTTCCCGATCGGCGGCTACTTCAGCACCGAGAAGTTCGCGAAGCAAAACCCGAAGACCTCGGCCGCGTTCCGTCGGGCCATGCAAAGGGCGCAGGCTCTGGCCGCCGAGCGGAGGAACGTCGAGGAGGTCCTACCGACCTACGCCAAGATCGACCGCAAGACGGCCTCGACCATCACCATCGGGGCGTTCCCGACGTCGTTGAACCTCACCCGGCTGCAGCGGGTCGCCGACCTGATGCACCGGCAGGGGCTCCTCAAGGAGAAGCTGGACCTGCAGACCATGCGGTGACGCCCCGAGGATGGCTTCCTGGTCACGACGTACTCCTGCGCATGTCAGGCCTCGCCATGGACGCCTTGCCGACGTTAAGCCGGTAGACAAAATCGAGTAACCGAGGGTGAAAGTGATGGCATGGACCGCGACGAGCTGCTGGACGAGGCCACCTACGACCGAACGAGGATCGCGTGGTGGCTGGCGGGGCGTGCCGGCGGGGAGGCGATGTCGCGCCGTGAATGGCTGCGGCTGTCGGCCGGGACGGGTCTGGTCGCTCCCTGGCTTCACGGGCCGAACGGGGCGAGGGTTCCTTCGCGGAGAGGGCCGGGCGACGGTCCGATCATCAAGCCGCTGCCGCCGGAGCTGTTCGTAGTGCACGAGTCCAACGCCGAGATGCGGTGGGAGGCGATGCGCGGGCAGGGCTACCACGTACCCAACGACCGCTTCTTCGTGCGTGACCACACCGAGACGCCGTTGATCGACGTACGGACGTGGCGGCTGCGCCTGTTCGGTTCGGGCTGCACGGCGCGCCGAGCCCCGTCCGGGCCGTCGAGTTCGGCTAGAGGACCTGCTGGTCATGCCGGTGTCGCTGTTCGCGTTCGTGGAGTGTGCCGGCAACGGGCGCAGCTTCTTCGCGGCCAGCAGGACATGTCGGTGCCCGGCACCCCGTGGCGCCTCGGCGGGGTAGGGGTGGCCCGCTGGCGGGGCGTACCTCTGGCAACGGTCCTGGAACGGGCCGGCCTGACCGAGTCGGCGGTGGACGTGCTGCCGCGAGGGTTGGACCCGGACTTCGTCGACGAGGGGGTGAACCACGGGCGGGTGCGGCGGCCTCTGCCGGTGGTCAAGGCGCTGCAGGACGTGCTGCTGGCGTACGAGATGAACGGCCACCCGCTGCCGCCCGACCACGGGTTTCCGGTACGGCTAGTCGTGCCGTCCTGGGTCGACGTCGCCTCCATCAAGTGGGTGGGTGACATCGAGGTCTCCGACCGGCCGCTGATCTCGCCGTGGAACGAGGCTCGGCTGCATGCCGGGCGTACGTACCGGCTGCGCGGCCGGTCGTGGTCCGGCCACGGCTGGACGGGCTGGGAGATCACCTGGCGACCGGAACGGCCTGGCCGGGGGGTCCTGATGGCTCGGGCGACGGACGAGTCAGGGAACACGCAGCCGGCCCAGACCCCGTTCAACAGGCTCGGGTACCTCTTCGGAGCGGTCGTGCGCCACCCCGTCACCGTTGCCTGACCGCGGGTATCCCGACCTCGGCTCGACAATTGAATGCAACCACGGTTACCGTAACTGTGGTTGCATCAGAGCCCAGGGGGTGTGTGGATCATGGATCGACGGTCGGCGGATGGACCGGGGGAGTGGGTGCTGCTGTCCTACCGGCTGCCGAGGGAGCCGTCGACCCCGCGGATCACGGTATGGCGAAAGCTGAAACGGCTCGGGGTGGCCCAACTCGGCGAGGGGCTGGTCGCCCTGCCCGCAGATGCGCGTACCCGCGAGCAGATCGACTGGATCGCCGAGGAGATCGGCGAGGCGGGCGGGCAGGCAATGGTATGGCTGTCCCGCCCAGCCAACCGGGCGCAGGAGCGGGAGCTTGCCGCAAGCATGGCGGCGGCGCGGGCCCGTGAGTACCGGGCGATCACCGCCGCGGCCGCCGAGGGTGAACGCCTGGAGGCGGGGGGACGAGCACGGCTGGTGCGCCGGCTGCGTGGTGAGCTTCGCCGCATCCGCCGCCGGGACTACTTCCCGCCGCCCGAGCACGAGGCGGCCCGTGCCGCTGTGCAGACGCTCGTCGCGGCCTCCCGTCACGACACCTGCGAGGAAGACGAGGAGACCGTCGAGGTCGTCGAGGTCGTCGAGGAGGAGCCGACATGAGGTGGGCCACCCGCGCCGGTGTGCACATCGACCGGGCCGCCTGCGCCTGGCTTATCCGCCGCCACATCGATCCCGATGCGGCGTTCGTGTTCGTCACCGACCCTGCCGACGTACCGTCCGACGCGACGCCCTTCGACATGCGCGGCGTGGAGCTCGGCCACCACGGCGGCGAGTGCAGCTTCGAGACGATCCTGCGTCGTTACGACCTCACCGACCCGGTGCTGTGGCACATCGCCGAGATCGTGCACGAGGCCGACCTGGACGACGAGCGCTACGACGCCCCCGAGGCGCCCGGCTTCGACGTCGCCCTGCGCGGCCTTTCCATGATCTGCGACGACGGGCGAGTCCTGGATCTCACCGGGCCGCTGTTCGACGGTCTGTACGAGTACCACCGCCGCGCCACCCTGCTGGGGCGGGACCCCGCATGAGAAGCGAACCGAGAGAGATCGCGAGCGAGGCACGCGACGTGGTGCCCTTCCGACGGGCGGTGCGCACCTGGTTCGCCATCTCGCTGCAGACCTTCGGCGGTCCCGCCGGCCAGATCGCGGTCATGCAACGCACCCTGGTGGAGGAACGACGGTGGATCGGCCAACGGCGGTTCAACCACGCGCTGAACTACTGCATGCTGCTGCCCGGGCCCGAGGCCCAGCAGCTGGCGATCTACATCGGGTGGCTGCTCAACGGCACCCGCGGCGGTCTGGTCGCCGGCACCCTGTTCGTTCTGCCCGGCGTGCTCGCCCTACTCGCGCTGTCCGTGCTCTACGTGGGCCTTGGCTCCACGGCGGCGGTCGGCGCGCTGTTCGCCGGGCTGGCCCCCGCCGTGTTGGCCATCGTCGCCCAGGCGGTCATGCGGGTCGGCCGCCGCTCCTTGAACCGCCCGGTGCTGATCGCCCTCGCCTGTGCGGGGTTTGTTGCCCTGGCGTTCTTCGCCGTCCCGTTCCCCTTCGTCATTCTGGCCGCCGCCGCGGTCGGGTGGCTGCTCGCCCGGCTTGCCTCGCGCACCCTGCCCACGGGTACAGGCCATGGCGACGGGGATGGGGGACCGGCACCGCTCATCGCCGACGACGATCTCCACCACGAGGCCCCCACCGCACGCCATGCGCTGCGTGTCTTGGCCGTCGGCGTCTTGTTGTGGGGGCTTCCACTGCTCGCCGTCGCCACGCTCATCGGAACGGACAGCGTGTTGACCGCCCAGGGGCTGTTCTTCTCCGGTGCCGCGCTGGTCACGTTCGGCGGCGCGTACGCGGTGCTCGCCTACGTCGCCCAGCAGGCCGTCGAGGTCTACGGCTGGCTGTCACCCGGCGAGATGGTCCGCGGCCTCGCCCTGGCCGAGACCACCCCCGGCCCGCTGATCATGGTGGTACAGTTCGTCGCTTTCGTCGGCGCCTACCGCGACCCCGGCGCCCTCGACCCCTGGGCCGCCGGTCTGCTCGGCGCGCTGCTCACCACGTGGGTGACCTTCGTTCCCTGCTTTGTCTTCATCTTCCTCGGTGCCCCCCACGTCGAACGGCTGCGTCACAACCAGGCGATCTCCGCAGCGCTCACCGGCATCACTGCGGCCGTCGTCGGCGTGATCGCCAACCTGGCGCTCTACTTCGCCCTGCACACGCTTTTTGCCAGCACTCACCTCCTCGACTGGGGCCCGTTCCACTTCCAGCTACCCGACCCCACAACCGTCCGGCCGGTCGCCCTCGTCATCACCGCGGCGGCCCTTGTCATGATCTTCCGGCTGCGTTGGTCGATGTTGCGCACACTCGGCGCGTGCGCCGTCCTCGGCCTCGCTGCCGCCCTCATCCCCACTGGATGAGCGTTCATTCTCTGAGGGAGCGTCGCTATCCGATCGTCTCGGCAGCCTCGGCCACCTCGGTCCGCTCGCGCAATACCGCGCGCAGCGAGATGGCGAGGGCGACGACCCAGGCTATGACGATGGCGATGTAGACCGGCGCACGTACGTTCGTGGCCACGTCGAACCCGTTGAGCATGGTGCGTGCGTTGGTCAGGATGATCAATCCTCCGACGGGCAGCGCCGAGCATGCGGGCCGGGATCTTGCGGACCAGCCAGGCGGCGATCGGTGCGGCGACGAGACCGCCGACGAGCAGGGCGCCGACCATGCCGTACGGGATGCCCTGCCCCCTGAGCCCGACCAGAAAGCCGATGCTCGCCGCCAGCGCGACGAGGAACTCGCTGGTGTCGACCGAGCCGATGACCTTGCGGGGCTCGATGCGCCCGGTCGCGAGCAGGGAGGGGGTGGCGACCGGCCCCCAGCCGCCGCCTCCGGTGGCGTCGATGAAGCCGGCGAAGACGCCGAGCGGGGCGAGGAACCTGCTCCGTGGCGTGACACTCGTCCGGATGCGCGGAGGCTGGGCGGTGAAGCGCAGGAGGATGTAGAGGCCGAGGACGAGCAGGATGCCGGCCATCCATGGTTCGGCAACCTCGGTGGACAGCCAACTGAGCGCGGTGGCGCCGGCAAACGCGCCGATCGCGCCTGGGACGGCGATGCGCGCGACGATCCGCCAGTCGACACTGCCGAACCGCCAGTGCGCGGCGCCTGATGCGATGGTCGTGCCGACCTCGGCAAGGTGGACGACCTGCGAGGCGGTCGCCGGGAGGACCCCGACGGTGAGCAGCAGCGTCGTGGAGGTGACGCCGTAGGCCATGCCGAGGCTGCCGTCCACGAACTGGGCGGCCAGCCCAACGATGGCGAGGAGGATGAGCCTGCGCACGCGCCTCTCCAGATTCTTGTGACTACGATTTCTATCGAATTACTATATATACCAAAATAGTAAAGTTAGTCAACAAGCTAGAGTATGTCGTCGCCGACGGGGGAACGGCTGGGTCGGCCGGTCAGCCGGTCGGCCGGGCCAGCCAGGCCTGCGGGTCTTCGGCGATCTCGCGGACGCTCACGGGCAGCTCACCGGAGGCGATGTCGGCCAGCGTCACCGTCTCCAGGATCGCGCGCTCGCTCGCCCGCAGCGCGATCCACACCCGCTGGAGGGGGAGTGCGGTCCCGCTGTAGTTGAGGTGCTCCGGCCGTTCACCCCGCACGTTGGCCAGGGGGCCGTCGACGCCGCGGATGATGTCGGCCAGGCTGATCTCCGCGGGCGGACGGGCGAGCAGATACCCGCCCTCGGCTCCGCGCAGGCTCCGTACCAGGCCGGCGCGGCGCAGCTGCAGGAGGATGTTCTCGAGGAACTTGCGGGGAATCTTCTGGGTCGTGGCCAGGTGTTCGGCCGTGACGGCCCTGCTGTCCGTCGCGGCGAGCTCGGCCGCGGCGCGCAGGGCGTAGTCGACACGGGCAGACAGGCGCATGATCCGATTATTCCTGTCGAGACGGTGCAAACGCTCGTCGGACGCGCCTTTTCCATGACAGGAGGATTTACGTCCACTCACCTACGTGTTCACGGTGGGCGACCAGGTAGTCGTCGACCAGCGCCGCGGCGCGGGAGTAGGACACCACCAGCGGGTGGGCCATCAGCGCCTGCACGGCTCGGCGCCGGGACCGGGACATGACTGCCTGCACCGCCAGGCGCTCGAACAGTTTCACCGCTCGCATGAGGCCGGCCTGCGGCGCGGGCACCGTTCCGATGGGCAGCGGTCGCACACCGTCGGCGTCGGCGACGACGCTGATCTCCGCGACGTCGGTCGGCTCGAGATCGGCGAGGCAGCCGGCGCTGGGCACGTTCGCCGCCGTGTAGCGGGCAGGGCCGCCGCCGACCAGGGCCTCGGCGAGGTCGAGCGCGACGCCGGCGTACCCTTCGCTCCCTTCACCGAGCGTGCGCTCCTCGGCCGGGGCCGGGGATTCGGGCTCGGCATAGTGCATGTACGTCGAACGCCGCCCGGCTTCGTAGGCGCGGTAGGCGGCCACCGCCTCCGCCGGCCGGCGGGCCGGGTCGACCTCGGCCAGCCTGCGCAGCAGGTCCCGGTTGCGCTCGGCGACCTCCTCGCCACGGGTGGTCCGCTGGGCGCCGACGCTCTCCAGGGCCTGCTCGGCGAAGTAGTAGTAATAGAGGTACTCGTTGATCCACATGCCGACGAGCTCGACCAGCTCGACAGGGAAGAACCGCTGGAGCGTCGCCGCCCGGAAACCAGGGTCGGTCAACAGCGGGGCGAGGAGGTCGCGGCCCTGCCGGTCGCGGACGGCGCGGGTCCAGGAGAGGTGATTGAGACCGAACACCTCGGGCCGCAGGTCGTCCGGGCGCACGCCGTGGTGGGCGGCCACCGCGTGCTGCGCGAGGTTGGCGCTGTCGCAGATGCCGACGGTCCTGCGGTGGCCGGCGTCGTGGAGGGCCTGGGTGACCAGGCCGGCCGGGTTGGTGAAGTTGAACAGCCAGGCCTGCGGGCTGACCTGGGCGGCCAGCTCGGCGTACCCGAGCACCGCCGGCACCGTGCGCATCGCCATGGCGAACCCGCCCGCACCGGTCGTCTCCTGGCCGAGCACGCCGTGTCGCAGGGCGATGCGTTCGTCGGCGACCCGGCCCGCGTCCCCGCCGACGCGGACGGTGGTCACCACGAAGTCGGCTCCCTCCAGCGCTTGCCGCGGATCGGTAGCCGTGACGACCCGCAGGTTGGAGTGGTCGCGGGCCAGGTGCGCAGCCACCGGGCCGAGCAGCCGAAGCTTGTCCGGGTCGACGTCGAGCAGGACGATCTCCTGCAGACCCAGGACGTCGGCCCGCCGGGCCGCCGCCTCGACGAACAACGGGCCTCGTACGCCCCCGCCGCCCACGAGCGCGAGCTTGTGGCTGCCCATCGCTGCGGCTACCTCCTCCTGTTCGCGGGGACGGCCGGCCCCTGCGGCACACTAGAAGGCATGCGGGTGACAGCCAAGAGCGACTACGCGGTGCGCGCGATGATCGAACTCGCCAGCGCCTCGCCGGGCATGCCGATGAAGGCCGAGGGCATCGTCGAGCGCCAGAAGATCCCGTGGCGGTTCTTGCTCAACATCCTGGCCGACCTACGCATCGGCAAACTCGTCGAAAGCCGCCGCGGGGCCGACGGCGGCTATTGGTTGGCCCGTCCCGCGGCCGACATCCGCGTCGCCGATGTGATCCGTGCCGTCGAGGGTCCGCTCGTGGATGTGCGGGGAATTCCGCCCGAAGGGCTCGTCTACCCGGAGCCGGCTGCCGCGCTGCGCGACGTCTGGCTGGCAACCCGCGGTGCCGTGCGGAGCATTCTGGAGACGACGACCCTCGCCGACATCGTCGCGGGAAATCTGCCCGCACAGGTGACCGACGCCCTCACGCTTCCGGGGGCACTGGAGCAGCGCTGACGGTCATTCCTGGGCCGTCGGAGCCTGGGTAGCCGTGCTCGGCCGCGAGCTGTTCGAAGGTGACGCCGGCGACCAGCCGATCGAGGATCTCGATCATGTAGGAGCACTCCCGAACGGGGTGATCGGCCGGGCAGTCCACAGCGTGCCGGAGGAAGTCTTGCGCTCCTCTGGCCCGTGCGATCAACTTCTCGAGGGCGGCGATCTGCTCGCGCATGGCCTTCCGCCACTGTTCGCTCGGCTCGTTGAGGACCGCCGACGCGGCGTCGAGGCTCAGCTCGAGCCCCTGGGCAATCTGGATGAACGCGAGACGGCGCATCTCCTCCTCGCCGTACATGCGCCGGCCGCCCCGGCGCGTGTACGGCCGTACCAGCCCTCGTTCCTCGTAGTAGCGCAGCGCCGATGCGTTGACCCCGAGCTTGCGCGCGGCCTCGCCGATCGAAATGAGATCCATGCCGCTATTTTACTTCAAGTTGGGTTGAAGTGCCAGCCTGACGGCATGGACACGCAACAACGGTCATGGGCGATGGACCGGCCGATCAACTCGCCATTCGCCAGGCCCAGCGGCGCGCTCGGCCGCCTCGCCGGGCGGTTCATGCTCTGGACCAACAAGCAGGACGAGGTGCTCGACGTGCTCGACGTGCGATCGGGCGACCGGGTGCTCGAGGTCGGCTACGGTCCGGGCGGCCTGCTCAGGCTGCTGGCCAACCGTACCGACGCCTCCGTGGTCCGGGGCGTCGATCCGTCGCCCGCGATGCAAGACCTCGCGACCAGGACCAACCGGGCTGCGGTCCGGGCCGGCCGGGTGGATCCGGGTCTCGGCACCGCGGACCGGACCGACCTTCCCGACGAGAGCGTCGACCAGGTGGTCTCGGTCAACAACGTGGCGATCTGGCCCGACCTGGAGGCGGGCCTGCGGGAGCTGCGCCGCGTGGTGCGCCCCGGCGGCACCGTGGTGATCGTCTGGCACGGCGGCACGGCTCCGTCCCGCATCGCCGAGGGCCTCCGGCTCCCCGAGGACAAGCTGAGCCGCATCGAGACCGGCCTGAAGGAGCTCTTCTCCGAGGTCACCCGGCAGCAGCTCACGAGCCTGGACGTCTTCAAGGCCACCCGCTGACCCTCGCCCCCCTTTTGTCCGTGATCTTGCAGAAATTTCAAGATCTATCTTGAAATTTCTGCAAGATCACGGACAAAAGGGAGGGGGGCATCACTCGCGGAGTCGGTCGAGGCGCGCCCGGGCCCGTTCGACCCGTCGCCGGGCCGTCGCCGTGTCCCGCTCGGCCCGCTCGCGGCGCCGGGACGCGCGGTGCAGTTCACCGGCCGCGCTGGCGGCGGCCTGTCGCGCCCGGTCCAGCTCGTCCCGCGGCCGCATGACCCGCTCGTCGGCCGCCTCCTGCCGGGAGCGGGCCTCTTCCTCTCTTCTCCGCGCCTCGTCCTCCGACTGCTCGAACCGACGGGCCTCGTCCTCCGCGTCGGCCAGGTCGCGGCGGCCCTGCTCGATCTCGGCGCGGCGGCGGTCCGGGGTCGCCTCCCGCCGTCCGCCCCGGGCCGGTTGCTTGCCGGAAGGGCGCTCCCGCTCGCCGGACGAGCGCGGCGCCGGTGCCGCGACGGCGCCCGAGATGTCGACGGCGCCGAGGCCGCTGTAGGACAGGGCCGTCGCCAGCCGACCGGAGCGGACCGCCTCGGCCGCATCCGGGTCGGCGAGCGCCGCCTCCAGCGTGCCCGCGACCTCCCGTTCCGCCGCCTCGCCGATCGGGTGGCCCGCCTCGTGGGCCAGCCGCCGCCCCTGCCGGGCGAGCGCGGACACCACCTGGGTACGCTGCCGGGACAGCGTACGCAGCTCGTCGCCCTGCAGGGCACTCTGCGCCTCCCGGAGTCGCTCGCCCAGGTCGAGGAGCCGGTCGATGTCCTCCGCCCGCTCGCGGACCAGCAGGTTGACGGCCCAGGCGCTCATCGTCGGCTTACGTAGCTCGTGGATGCGCCGGGCAAGGTCCCGGTCACCGTCCGAGCGTGCCTGCTTCGCCCGTTCCTCCCGGGCCGCGACGAACTCCTCCGGCCGCAACCCGTACAACTCGCCGACGACGGTCTCCAGATCCATGTCGGTCGTCATTTTTCCTCAACATGGCCGTGAGCCCCAGTCCTCCGGCGACCGGAAGAAGGGCCAGGGCCGGAAGCTGGTAGCGCCAGGAGAACACCAGCAGGTTGGTCACCAGCAGCACGCCAACGCCGGCGAGCGTCCAGGCCAGGCAGGCGGCGCGCAGCTCGGTGCCGCGTGCCCGGCCCACCCCGGCCGCGGCGAGCAGCCCGGCGGTACCCGCGAGGAGAAGCAGCGGGCCGGGCGTGTAGCCGATGCCGAGCTGGTAGGCGCGGAGAAAACGGGCCAACGACTCGTCGACGGCCGAGCGGTAGTGGCTGTCGTTTCCGCCGGGAAGCGCCGCCTCCGCGCGGTAGACGGGGTAGCCGAGCTGAAACTGCCAGCGGCCGACGGGCAGGTCGTTCCCGAACGTCTGCCTCTCCCAGGCGAAGAACTTGACGAAGTCTCCGCCGATGGCCGCGATGACGGCGACCGGCTGGCGGGCGAGAACCCGAAGCACGAAGCCGTTCACTACCTCCTCGGTCGACATGCCGGGCGGGGGTATGTACCGGTGCTCCGGGCCGCGCCAGAAGTATTCGTTCTCGTTGGGGCGGTCGCCTTGCGGCTTTCTGGGGCACAGCGGCCTTGCGTGGTACGGGAGGCCGAGCACCGCGCACCGCGCGATGGGAGCCACCCGGGCGTAGAGGACGTTCCCCGGGGTATAGCTCGCGCCCAGGGTGCCCCTGGCCTGAGCCTGCCATGCTCCGTACCCGGCGAGCGGGAATGCGAACATGACGACGCACGTTCCCGCCGAGATCACCCGCCGCCGCCAAGACGTGCCGGCCAACAGCAGATAGAGCAATGCGGGCGCGATGAGCGGCAGACCCGCCGGCCGCACCCATACCGCCGCCCCGAGCAGCAGCCCGGCGGTGCCCGTCGCGAGCGGGCGCGGCTGGTCCCACCACACCAGCAGGGCGAGCGCGCCGACCAGGATCGTCGTGAACAACGTCTCCGACATGATCATCTGCTCGATCTGCAGCTGGTATCCGTCGAGCAGGACCGGCGCGGAGGCCAGGGCCGCGACCCATCTCCACGCCCCGCGCCGGACGAGCAGGAGATAGATGAGCGCACCCGCGGCCAGGCCCAACGCATGGTTGGCGGCCGGCAAGACGGCCAGGTCGTCGAGGGGAAGCAACAGCCGGATAAACAGCGCGTAGCCGGCCGGGCCGTGCTCGACGGGGTGCGGCGTGGTCGCGCCGGCAAGGTAACGGAAGCTGTCGGAGTAGAAGATCGCCGGGCGGTAGGCCAGCTGTACGACGACGCGCAGGCCGATCCCGACCGCCAGCAGGCCGAGGAACACGGCGTGTCGCCGCGCAGCCGAGAACACTGCTCACCTCTACCTCGAGCTATCAAGATCACTCGTATGGTACGAATGCCGCGTACCGCCGGGGCGGCGTCCCCCCGGTTCCTTACAAACCGGGAACGGACGGCGCGATTGGACCCGTCTCGCGAGGTCGGCCCCGCTAACGTCACTGGCATGCGTGTTCTCGTCACAGGAGGCGCCGGATTCATCGGCTCCTGGCTCGTCCGGGAGTTGGCCGCAGCCGGCCACGTCGTCCACGTTCTGGACGAGCGGCCGCCGGCGGCAGGCTGTCCGTCGGCGCGGGTCCTGACCGGCGACGTCCGGGACCCCGACGCGGTGGCCGACGCGGTGGCCGGTGTCGACGCGGTGTGCCACCTCGCGGCGATGGTCGGGCTCGCCACCGACATGGCCGACCTGCCCCGCTACGCCGGCGTCAACGTGCACGGCACCGCCGTGCTGCTGGCCGAGATGGCCCGCGCCGGGGTGCCGCGCCTGGCGCTCGCCTCTTCGATGGTGGTGTACGGCGAGGGCACGTACGCCTGCACCCAGCACGGCTCGGTACGGCCGGCGCCGCGCACGCGAGACGACCTGGACAGCGGCGTCTTCGAGCCCCGCTGCCCGTACTGCGGCAGCGCGCTGAGCCCACGTACCGTCGGCGAGGACGCGCCGCTCGACCCGCGTAACGGCTACGCCACCACCAAGCTCGCCCAGGAGCACCTGGCCGCGAACTGGGCCCGGGAGACCGGCGGCACCGCGGTCGCGCTGCGCTACCACAACGTCTACGGGCCCGGCCTCCCGCGCGACACACCCTACGCGGGGGTTGCCGCGATCTTCTGCTCCGCGCTGCTGCGCGGCGAGGCACCGCGGGTGTTCGAGGACGGCCGCCAGCGCCGCGACTTCGTCCACGTGCGGGACGTCGCACGCGCGACGGCCCTGGGGCTTTCGGCCTCGACAGGCAGCGGGGTGTTGCCGGGCGGACTGCGCGCCTACAACATCGCCAGCGGTCAACCCCGCACCATCGGCGAGGTGGCGGAGGCGATGGCGACCGCGTGCGGGGGGCCGGCGCCCGTCGTCACCGGGCAGTACCGACTCGGGGACGTGCGGCACATCGTGGCCACGCCCGAGCGTGCGGCCGACGAGCTGGGCTACACCGCGCGCGAGCCGTTCGACGCGGGGATGGCCGAGCTGGTCGCCGAGTTCGGCGGCTCGGCACTCAGCGGCTCAGCGGCAGGCGTACCACGAACCGACAGCCTCGTCCGACGTTCGTGACGCCGATCTCGCCGGCGTGCGCCTCGACGATCCCCCGGGCGATGGCCAGACCCAGCCCCGCTCCCTCGCCCGGGCCGGGCGTACGGGCCGACGACCCTCGGAAGGCCACGTCGAAGACGCGCGGCAGGTCCTGCTCCGGGATACCTCCGCAGGCGTCCGACACCGTCACACACGCCATGCCGTCTTCGGCCGCGGAGGTGACCTCGACGGAACCGTCGCCGGGCGTGTGGCGCACCGCGTTCACCACTATGTTGCGCAGTGCGCGGCCCAACTGCGCGGCGTCCACGTCCACCGGCAGCCCCGGCGTCGGCGCGCCGTACAGCCGCACGCCGGCGGCGACGGCGAGCGGGTCGACAGCGGCGACCGTCTCGTTGACGAGCGCGTCGAGGCCCACCCGCCCACGGGACAGCCGCAGCGCGCCCGCGTGTATGCGGGCCAGCTCGAACAGGTCGTCGACCATGGCGGCGAGCCGGTCCACCTCGCTGCGGATTTGGACGTAGTAGCGACGTACCGTGTCGGCGTCGGCCACCACCTGGTCCTCCAGCGCCTCGGCCATCGCCCGCAGCCCGGCCAGCGGGGTGCGGAGATCGTGGCTCACCCAGGCCACCAGCTCGCGGCGGCTGTCCTCCAGGGCCTGCTCGCGTTCCCGCAGCTCGGTGATCCGGTGGTGGGTACGCTCCAGCTCGCGGGCGACGTCGGCGAGCTCGGCTGGAAGCTCGCGGACTAGCCCGGCAGGGGGAGGGGCGAACCGTCCGGGGTCGCCGACCGCGGCCACCGTGGCCTGCAGCCGGCGGCTGCCGCGGGCGGTTCCGCGCCCGAGAGCGACCGCGACGGTCAGTCCCGCGGCACCGGCGACGACGACGAGGGCGATCAGCACGCTGCGGTCGTGCGCTGAGATGAACATCGCCAGCGCGGTGGCCAGGACGCCGGCGAGCGTCGCCACCACCGTGACCGTGGCAACCACCGACAACCACACGGTCAGCGAGCGGCCGCGTAGTGCGCGCAGCGCAAGCCAGCCGCCAGCCGCCACGACGACGGCCGCGCCGCAGGCGATGGCGACGACCGTGAGCAGCTCGGGCAGGGCCATCATTCCGGATCCACTGGCTCGTAGCGGTAACCGACTCCCCACACGGTAACGATGCGCTGTGGCGTTGTCGGGATGCTCTCGGTCTTCTCCCGCAGTCGCCGCACGTGCACGGTCACCGTCGACGTGTCGCCGAACGACCACCCCCATACCTGTTCCAGGAGGTCGCGGCGGCTGAACGCCTGGCGAGGGTGGCGCATCAGGTAGACGAGCAGCTCGTACTCCCGCGACGTCAACGAGATCTCGGTACCGCCCAGCGTGACCTCGTGCGCCGCGACGTCCACGACCAGGTCGCCGTCGCGCAGCAGGGCGGGCCCGGGCTGGGCGGCGGGCGCGGCAGTGGCGCTGGCGCGGCGGAGGACGGAGCGTACCCGCAGGGCCAGCTCCCGCGGGCTGAACGGCTTGGTGACGTAGTCGTCGGCGCCGATCTCCAGCCCGATGATCCTGTCGCTCTCCTCGCCGAGCGCGGTGAGCATCACGATCGGCACCGGCCGCCCGGCACGCATGCGGCGACACACCTCGAGCCCGTCCAGGCCGGGGAGCATCAGGTCCAGAACCACCAGGTCGAAGTCGGCCGCGGCGAAGCGCTGCAGGGCCGCCGCTCCGTCGCCGACGCACTCCACCTCGTACCCGTCGCGGCGCAGGTAGCGGGCCACCACGTCGGCGACTGTCGGGTCGTCGTCGACGACCAAGACCCGACCGCCGGCTTCGGCGGCGACGCCCCTCTCGATTCCCTTACCGCTGCTCATCATGCGACACCCCCGCAGTTCCCCGTTTGGCCGGCCGGACGCGGACCCGCGCGACGGCCGTCGCGCACCAGCGTAGCCGCCCCATCGTGATCATCGAGTTCACTCGGCCCAAGCTAGGGGATCCGCCCGCTCGGGTTGCGCCGTCGGCGACGGGGTCGAGATCTGTTCAGCATTTCGTAAGGGACACGAGGAGGGCATTTGCGCTAACGTCGGCCCCCGTGGACGAAATCGATGTGATTTTGCCGTGCCTCAACGAGGCGGACGCCCTGCCGTGGGTGCTGTCGCGGATGCCTGACGGGTTCCGGCCGATCGTCTCCGACAATGGCTCGACGGACGGGTCGGCCGAGGTTGCCCGCTCGTACGGCGCCCGTGTGGTGACGGTTCCGGAACGCGGCTTCGGCGCCGCCTGCCACGGCGGCCTGCTGGCCAGCGAGACCGAGGTGGTCTGCGTGCTGGACGCGGACGCCTCACTCGACCCGCAGGAGCTCCCGACGGTCGCCGGACCGGTCGTCGACGGCGCGGCGGATCTCGTCCTCGGTCGCCGGATACCCCAGGGGCGCGGTGCCTGGCCGTGGCACGCGCGAGCCGCCAACGCCGTACTGGCGCTGCTGCTGTCCCGGGCCGTGTCCGGCCGACTGCACGACCTCGGCCCGATGCGGGCGTTCCGCCGCGAGCAGCTGCTGGCCCTGGAGCTGGCCGACCGCGGCTTCGGATACCCGCTGGAGATGGTGATCCGCGGCGCGGGGGCGGGCTGGCAGGTTCGCGAGGTGCCGGTGCGCTACCTGCCCAGGGTGGGCCGCTCGAAGGTCACCGGCACGATCCGCGGGACGCTGCGTGCGGCGCGGGACATGGCTCGGGTCGCCTGGCATGGTCCGGAGGGCAAGGCCGCCGGGGCCGCGGGCCGGCCCGGCGAAGAGGCCGCCTGATGACCGTGATCGACGCCCAGATCCTGGTCCTCGCAAAGGAGCCGGTGCCGGGATCGGTCAAGACGCGGCTCACGCCGCCCTACAGCGCCGAAGAGGCCGCCGAGCTGGCCCGCGCCGCCCTGGAAGACACGCTGGAAGCGGTCGCCCGCACGCCGGTCCGTCGCCGCGTGCTGGTGCTGTCCGGGGCGCCCGGTCCGTGGCTGCCCGCCGGGTTCGACGTCGTCGGACAGCGCGGCGGGGAGCTCGACGAGCGCATCGCCGGAGCCTTCGCCGACGCCCGGGCCGGCGCCGACCTGCCGGCGCTGCTGATCGGCATGGACACCCCCCAGGTCACGCCGGGGCTGCTGGGGGGCGCGGCGGGGGCCCTGTCCGGAAGCCCGGCGGTGCTGGGACTGGCCCACGACGGCGGTTTCTGGGCGCTGGGCATGCGCGACCCCGACCCCGAGCTGGTGCGCGGCGTACCGATGTCCAGCCCGCTGACCGGCGAGTTCCAGCTAGCCCGGCTGCGCGCGGCCGGGCTCGACGTCCGGTTGTTGGACCGGCTCAACGACGTCGACGACGCGTGGGACGCGAGCGACATCGCCGTCCAGGCGCCCGGGAGCAGGTTCGCGCGGACGCTCGCGGCGCTGGAAGGCGGAAGTGCGCAGTCCGAACCCGCCCCGACCGTCCCCGCCCCGGCCGCGATCCACGGCGGGCAGCGGCGGTGATTGGGCCGCTGTACGCCGAAAGGCTCGGCCGCCTCGGCGGGGTAGGAAACACCGGAGCGCCGGACGACCGCTACGACGACCTCGTGTTGGAGGGCACCGACGCGCAGGTCACCGTGCTGCCGGTCGCGGGCTGGGACGCCGGCCTGCCCGGCGACGAGTCGCTCCTGCAGCGGTGTAGGGGACCGGTGCTCGACGCCGGCTCGGGGCCGGTACGGCTGGCGGCGGCGCTCGCGGGCCGCGGCGTGCCGGTCCTCGGCGTGGACATCACCTCCCAGGCGGTGCCGATGGCCCGGCTGCCGCCCGGATTCCGTGGGCTCACCGGCTACACCACCGAGCCGTACCTGGAGCGCTGGCTGCTCGTCACCGGGGTGCTGTTCCTGCTCTCCGCCCTGGCCTACGCCGCGCGGCTGCGGCGCGCGAGTCGGCGGCCGCGCCGTACGGACTGATGGCCGGGCCACGCCAGCCGACGGACACCGCCGAGGAGCCGGCGGGCGTACGGCCGCGGGGGAGGACCTGGGCGTCGCTCCGGTCGCGGCTGGGGTGGCTCGCGGCCACCGCGGGTTCGATCGCCGCCGTGCTCGCCGTGGTAGGCGCCATCAACCCGCGGTTCTTCTACGTCGACGACAAGCAGAACCAGTTCGTGCCGGTGATGGTGCACATCGGCGACCGCCTGCGTGCCGGGCAGCTTCCGGTGATCGAGCCCGCGCTCGGTCAGTCGGGCAACTTCGCGCTCGACCCCCAGTACGGCGTCTTCGATCCGGCGCACTGGCTGGTGGCGCTGGCGATGTCGTCCACGCAGAACATGGTGTGGGCGGCGTTCGCGTGGTCGGCCGTGTTCTTGCTGCTCTACGGCGTGGGCACGGCCGCGCTGCTGCTACGCCTGGGTGCGGACGGCGGTTGGGCCGCCGCCGGTGGCCTGGCCGCGGCCACCTCGGGTTTCGTGTTCTACTGGCTGGCCCCGAACTGGACCTCGACGCTGGCCTCCGTCGCGTGGCTGCCGTGGTGGTTGTGTGCTGTGCATGCGCGCCGTACCTCGCCGCTCGCGGTCGCGGGGATCGCGGCTGCCGCGTTTCTCGTCGTGGCCGGCGGGTGGCCGTTCGCCTGGATCTTCGCGGCCGCGGCGCTGGTGGGTGTCGCCGTCGAGGCCTGGGCGAGGCGACCCGCGACCGGCCGCGCGGCCGACTGGATCCGTCCGCTGCTCGTCCGTGCCGCCGCATCCGGGGCGGGGGCGGCCGCCGGGCTGATTACCGCGGTCCCGCTGATCTCGGCCCTCGACTACACGGTCCGCCGCGACGAGGTGACCAACTCGGGGCTCCTGGTGCCGAACCTGGCCGACGTGTTGGCGTTCATGGCGCCGACCCTCCGCGGCGAGATCGGCGCGTTCGGCACCTTCTTCCTCGCCGCACCCGTGTACTTCGCCGGCTGGTTCGCCGTTGTGCTGCTGTGGACGACGCCGTGGAGCCGGGCGGTGCTGCGGGCGCCCGGTGTCCTTTCCGCGCTGGTACCGCTGGTCGTCACGTTGCTGCTCACCCAGTCGCCCAGCGATCTCGGTCCGCTGCGCTGGCCGGTGCGTCACCTGGTCGGCGTGCATTTGTTTCTCATCGTCTTCGCGGTGGCCGCCGCCAGGACCTCGAAAGGGCTCCGGGCACGGCGAGTACGTACGGCGCAGGTCGCCGGGATCGCGGGCACGGTCGTCGCGGCCGGCCTGCTGGCCTGGTTCCGCGCCCCGGGGGTGCTGGATCACCTGCTCGGCACCGCGGCCGTGCTCGCCGCCGCCCTCGGCGTCGCGGTCGCCCTGCGGGCACGGCCGCGCCTGGCCGGCGTGATCGCGTTGGTGCTCTCGATGGGGCTGGTCGTTGGGAACGCCGGGAGACAATCCGAGCCCATTGGCGTGGACCGGGGCTATCCCGGCGTCCCCGAGGCGCCGACGTTGGACCTGTCCGGACGGGAGCCGGTGCTCGCGCTCTACCCGCGCGGTGACAGCGGCGTGGACCTCGAATGGTTCTCCCAGGGGGTCGGTGTGGGCATGGCGCGGCTGCCGACCGGCACGCCCACGCAGCCCGGGTACTCATCGATCGGCCAGAAAGAGTGGGTGTACCGCTTTTGCGTGCTGTCCGCGCACGGCTATACCTGTCCGGACGCGGCGACCCGGCTGTTCCACACCGAGGTGACCACCGGCAGGCGCTGGATCGACCTGCTGGGCCTGCGTACCGTCGTCGTGCACGACGGAGAGCACCTGGAGACCTGGCGGCGTAGCGCCACCGACGACTGGCGCAGCGTCGAGCGCTCCAGGGACTTCGTCGTGTTCGAGCGCACCGGGCCCGTACCGGCACGGGGCAGGGTGACGGCGGTTCTCGGCGGGGCGGACGTACGGCCGCTGGGGGTAAACGACCGGGAACAGTCCTACGCCGTGCGCTCGCCGTCGGGCGCGACACTGGTCACCCGCGACCTGTTCTGGCCCGGTTACCGGGCCACGCTGGACGGTCGGCCCGTCGAGGTGCAGCCGTTCCGGGGAACCCTGGTGTCCGTGCGACTGCCGGCCGGCGCCAACGGCACGCTGACGGTGCGCGACGACCCGCTGCGCGGCGGGTTGGCCCTCGCTTTTCTCGTTGCCGCCGTTGCGCTCCTGCTCACCGCGCTCGTCCTCGCACGGGGCAGAGCCCGCCGACGTCGGAAGGATGACCCCGGTGCGGCGGTTGACGGGAATGGATACCCAACGCCCCGGAGGAGATCTGGCGCCAAGCTCGACACCCCCGGCAACTCACAGCGATCTTCTGAGTCGTCGGTTGTTCGCGCATCTCGCCACCGTCAGGCCTGACGGGTCGCCGCAGAGCAGCGTGATGTGGTTCGAGTGGGACGGTGAACATTTGAAGTTCACCCACACGAGGACCCGGCAGAGGTTCCGCAACCCCGCCGCCGAACCCCGGGTGGCGATCTCCGTCGCCGACCCGGACGTGCGGGTGATCCTCAAGGTGAAGCCCGAGACGTTCGTCGCGGTGGAGGGCGGGCAGGTCAAGAACTGAGCGCTGCATGGGAGCCCACGATGGCGGGCGTGCTACGGCTGCCCTCGGGCCGACTCGTTCGCGGCCGGGGGCTCAACCGCCCCCTCCCGGCGGGGCCGTTGCCCGCATTTGCGCTGTATTTGCTGGGCCACGAGCCGCCCTCCGTTCCCTGGGAGGCTCGCTGGCTGCGCTGGCCGTACTGGACGGGGTGCCCAACCGCGAGGCGGTCGCCTACGTCCGAGAGCATTACGCGTCACACGCCGTGGAGACACCCTGGCAACGCCGCTTCGTCGCCCGCTTCCGGTGGTGGCCCACCAGCCACACCGAGTCCAACCCCTGGATGGGTGGGGTTCGCCAGGATGTCGGCGTGGGATCAGAATCCAGACGCCCAGTTGGAGGAGGGGTTCTGTGGAGGCGGAGCGGGGGTTCCCGGAGCTTCGGCAGGTGGTCTTGGACTGCACCGATGCGCGAGGGCTGGCGGAGTTCTACCGCCGGCTGTTGGGCTTGCGGTACCGGCCCGGGGATGAGCCGCCAGCTACCGGGGAGCCGGACCCCCTGGGTCAGGACTGGTTGGTGTTGCAGGATGCCGCCGGACGCGCCCGGGTGGCGTTCCAGCAGGTGGCTGCGCTGCCGGAGGCGACGTGGCCGGAGGGTCCGGTCCCGCAGCAGTTGCATCTGGACCTGACTGTGCCGACAACGGCGGAACTCGACGTCCAACACGAGCGGGCCTTGTCCCTCGGCGCTCGGCTGCTCGACGACCGTTTCGACGATCCCGAAGAGCCGCTACGTGTCTACGCCGACCCTGCCGGACACCCGTTCTGCATCTTCGTGGTCAACTCGCCCGAAGTCTGAACCGCCACAACCCAGGACGCTGCCGGAGGTGTGCCCTTTCTAATGTGGTGGCCGCCCACGAGCTTCGCGTGAAGGGAGAGCCTCCATCGTGCGACCGGAGTCGTGCTGGCAGCAGATCCCGAACTGGTTCAGCGGGTCTCGGACAGGATCACACCGCACGACACCGCGATACGTGAACCGCGGCGACACGACCCTAGACAGATCCCGCACCCCTGACCAGATCCACGACGTGCAGGTCATCCTGCGAGGCATGCCTGCCGGAAGGTATGACTCTTGAGGTGATGCCATACTCGAACGTATGTTTGAGGATCACCTGGCGCTCCTTTCCGGGGAGTCTCCGCCGCCCGTCGAGGACCTCGTTGATGAGGTGTTCGACGAGGCCGTTGATGGGGTCGACCAGTGGTCCGGCGACGGCATGGGTGCCGGTGATCTCAAGGACGTGGCGTGGTCGACGTTCGACCCTTCCGGGCTGGTGGCCGATTTGTTGGCGGCGTTGCCGGTGGCGGAGTTGGATGATTTTGACACCATCGAGGCGATCAAGGCCTGTGAGCGGCTGACCGCGCACATCGCAGGGCTGCAGGCGGATTTGGTCGCGCATTTCGCGAGGCTGCGCGGCGACCGGGACCAGGGGTACCGCCACAGCAGCGAGGAACTCGGTGCCGCGTTGCGGGTGTCGGGGCGGGCGGCGGCCAACCGGCTCGCCTTCGCCGACCAGCTGGCCGAGCGGTTGCCCGCGACCCGGCAGGCGCTGCGCCAGGGACGGATCACGCTCGTGAAGGCGCACGCGGTCGCCGACGCCACCGTCACGCTGGAGGCCGACGCCGTCGGGCGGGTCGAGGACCACGTGCTGGTGCGCGCCCCACACCAGACGCCGGCCCAGTTGCGGGCGTGTCTGCGCCGCGCGGTCCTCAAGGTGGACCCCGGCGGTGCCAAGAAACGGCATGAGCGGCGCAAGACCGAGCGGCGGGTGGAGTTCTACGACCAAGACGACGGCATGGCTGTGGTGTGGGCGTGGCTGACCGCCGACGCCGCCCGGGCGATCTACGAGCTGCTCACCGACCTCGCCAAGGCCGCCAAGACCCCCGACGATGAGCGGAGCATGGATCAACGCCGCGCGGACGCGCTGGTCGACCTCTGCCTCCGCGGCGGCGCCGGCGGCGCGTCTGGAGGGTCCGGGATCGCAGCGCGGGTGCAGGTCACCGTCGGCGCCGGCACCCTGCTCGGCCTGGACAACCGGCCCGGCGAACTCGCCGGGTACGGGCCCATCCCCGCGCAGATGGCCCGCGAACTCGCCGCCTGCGGCACCTGGCGCAGGTTGCTCACCGACCCCGCCACCGGAGCGCTGCTCGACTACGGGCGCACCGCCTACCGGCCCCCGGCAGCGTTGGCCGAATTCGTCCGCGCCCGGGATGTGACGTGCCGGTTCCCGGGGTGTCGGCAGCCGGCCTGGCGCAGCGACCTCGACCACGTCATCCCCTACCCACACGGCCCCACCGCTGCGGAGAATCTGGGTCCGCTGTGTCGTCGGCATCATGATCTCAAGCAGCAGCCCGGCTGGAACGTGCGGCGTGATCCGGACGGCAGCTACACCTGGACCAGCCCCACCGGCCACACCTACGTCACACCCCCACCCGACACCCACACGGACCCACCCAGCCAACACGGCGACCCGGCCCCATGACGCGCTTCCGGGCAGGTTGACGCGCTACCGGGCAGGCTCCCTGGCCTGCGCCGCTGCGTCGTCGTACTCGACCGCGTAGTTCTGCTGCGACCGATCCTTGAGCGCCAAGGCGGCGACGATGCTGACCAACGCGCAGACCGCCATGTAGCCGGCGATCGCGAAGGAGGTCTGGAAGGTGCTGAGCAGCCAGACCGCGATCAGGGGCGCCGGTCCTCCGGCCGTGACCGAGGCCAACTGGTAGCCGAGCGAAGCGCCGCTGTACCGCAGGCGACCGGTGAAGCTTTCCGCGATGAAGGACGCCTGAGGGCCGTACTGCATGTCGTGGATGGGTAGGGCGAGGACGATGGCCAGGAAGACCAGCGCCGGAACAGCCGTGTCCAGCAGGGCGAAGTACGGGAAGGACCAGACCAGCATCACCACTGCGCCCGCAACGTAGAGCCGCTTCCGACCTACCCGGTCGGAGAGGTAGCCCCAGAACGGCACCGTGAAGAGCGAGACCAGGGCCGCAACGATGACGTAGTTGTAGATATCGCTCGACTCGAACCCCAGCGTCTGGGTCGTGTAGGTGAGGATGAAGGTCGTGAAGATATAGAAGGGCGCCTGCTGCCCGGTGCGGATCAGGGCGCTGAGGACTATCTCTCGCCAGTTGCGGACGATGACCTCGCGCACCGGAACACGCTCGACCCGGTTCTGCTCGATCACCCGGGCGAAGACCGGCGTCTCCAGGATTCCCAGCCGTATGTAGAGGCCCACCGCGACCAGCACGATGCTGAGCAGGAAGGGGATGCGCCAGCCCCAGTAGGGATCGATCGGCTCGAATGTCCTCAGCGCCACGTAACCGAGCACGAGCCCGACGGGCACCCCGAACTGGGGCCAGCTGCCCAGAAAGCCGCGCTTCCCACCAACCGATCGGCCCCATTCCGTGGAGAGCAGCACCGACCCGCCCCACTCGCCACCCACTGCGATGCCCTGCAGCAGGCGGAGGACGGTCAGCAGGATTCCGCCCCAGATCCCGATCTGGGTGTAGGTGGGTACCAGGCCGACCAGGGCAGTGGCGACGCCCATGGTCAGCAGAGTGACGATCAGGGTCGCCTTGCGCCCGATACGGTCGCCGTAGTGCCCGAAGATCGCCGCGCCGATCGGGCGGGCGGCGAAGCCGCCGAAGTACGTGGCGAGGGCCAGCAGGAGCCCGGTTGCTGGGTTGTGGCTCGGGAAATACAGCTCCGCGAAGATCGTGCTGGCCGCGAAGCCGTAGAGGAAGAAGTCGTACCACTCGATAGACGTCCCCACCGTGGAGGCGACCACCGCCCGGACCAGTTGGCGGCGGCTCACCTCCTCGGAGGGATGGGCAGCCCGCCTCGTCTCAGCCACCTGTGGCTCCTCCGATCGACTAGATCGTAGAAAATATATCGTCCGTTCAGGTACGGGGATAGATCGCCGTTACCTCGGCGACCCCAGGCGGCCAGACGATCCGCCGATGGCCGGCCTGCCACTGTACGGTGAGCACCCGGTGGCCGACCTGCCGGCCCTCGTCGTCCAGCCGGAAGCGGCCGTACAGCGTGGTACACGACAGCGAGCGCGCGGCGCGACGCAGCGCGTCGTCGTCGGCCTCGCCCGCGTCGCGCAGGCACCGGGCCGCCAGGAGACCAGCCGCGAACGCCTGCGTCGCCGGGTACGGCGGAGGGCCACCAGCGATCTCCTGGTAGGCCCGCACGAACCAGGCGGCGTCCGGGCCCTCGTCCGGCTCCGGTGCGGCCGCGGGCATCCACTGGGCCGGCCCGAGCAGGCCCTCCCGGGCCTCTCCCAGCTCCGCCAGCGGGGCCTCCTCGCCCGCGCCGACGAACGCCGCCGCGCGCCACGGCCGGGAGAGCAGTTCCCGCGCCATCGTCAGCTCGTCGGCGAATCCCGCGGCCACGAGCAGCACATCCGCGTCCGGCACACTCGCCGCCGCCTCCGCCGCCGTGTCACGGGGGAAGCCGAGACGCCGTACCGCGACGCCGAGCCGGGCCGCGGCGTCTGCCGCGCCTTCGGCGACGTCACGCCCGAAACCGGTATCCACGTACAGCACGGTCCCGGCCGCCGGCCGCGGGTCACGGCGGACCAGCAGCTCCAGCGCGCCGACGTGGTAGGACGAGGCCGGCGCCAGCACGTTGACGACGTGCGGGTAGCCGGCGAGCTTGCCCGTGGCGCCGCCGTGGTTCCACACAAGTCGGTCGGTGTTTCGCGCGACCGCCAGGGCGGGCCCGCCGCCGTACGGCCCGAAGAGCAGGTGCGGCCGGGTGGTGAGCGCTGCCCGTACGGCCGCCGCCGCGTCGGGGGAGGAGTCGTGGACGGTGAGCTCCACACCACGAAACGGGCGCGGCAGTTCGGCGGCAGAGCGCGCCCACAGCTCGAGCGCGTGCACCCCCACCCGCCCGAAGCCGGCGAGCGGCCCGGACAGGGGCGTCACCAGAGCTGCCCGAACCGTGTCCGACGCAGCGGTCATGACGCCCATCATCGAGGACTCTCGCGGCGCGGCGGGTACGAGGATCCGGCGTGCACGCGCCCAATGCACGTGCAGGAGTTCTTTACAGATGAGCTTGCAACAACGGGTTGGGGTCAAGCAGGATAGCCATGCGGACATTTCCTTCTGCCTGACCATGAGGCCCTACGGGGGATCCGATGACAGCACACCCGGCGCGATCGCCGTCTGGCGCTACGCCGGACGGCGCGGGCTGGGATTGGATGTCGTTGGCCGTGCAGGCGGCCGGCGTACCAGGCCGAGGCTTCTCGCCCGTCCACGCGTCCGCTGACGGTGTCCATGTTCCGCAGGTTGCCGTGTGTGCGCTGTCCCCCGAGCCGGAGTCGGCCAAGGCCGCGCGCGACTTCACCCAGGCGACGCTGCAGGGATGGGCCCTGGAAGAGCTCCGCGACGACGTCGCCGTGGCAGTGTCCGAGCTGGTGACCAACGCTCTCCGGCACGGGCTGCGCCGCCCGCCCGGGTTCGCCAACGACCCGTCGATCCGGCTGGGTCTGCTCCGGCGAGGGCCGCACGTGCTCTGCGCGGTTGCCGATCCCGGCGACGAGGCGCCGGCACCGCAGCAGCCCGACCACGCGGCCGAGGACGGCCGCGGGTTGCACGTCGTCGCCTCGCTCAGCGACACCTGGGGATGCGCCCCGGTCGACCACCGCGGGAAGGTCGTGTGGGCAATATTCTCCGCCTCCCCGGAGGAAGCCCTGGCACTTGACTTCCCCAGGCGCGCGTTCGACGCTCGATAGTGCATCCGATATCCACACGCGGCGCGGGGCACAGGCGTGGGCGAGGAGTGGCTCATGTCGGAGGGGAAACCGCCCAGGGAACCGCTAGCCGGCCACGAGGTTCTGCGGAGTAGCCGGCTCGACGAGGTACGTGAGGCGGGCGCGCGCCTCTTCGCTCCCCATCACCTCACGCTGCTCGGGCGGGACGCCCGGCTTGACACGCGCCTCAACGCCGTACAGATCGGCAGCGTCACCATCGGCTGGGTTCGCTACGGGGCCGGGGTACGGATCGTTGTGGACGAGATGGCCGGCTCCTATCAGGTGAACGTCCCACTCACCGGCCGGATGGAGATCAGCAGCGCTGGCGAGACCATCACCAGCACGTCCGCACGGCCGGCGCTGCTTCTTCCCGGCGGATCCTACGTCGGGCGATGGTCGGACGAGTGTGAGCAGCTGGCCGTGAACGTCGACCGCGCGGCGCTGGAGACCGAGCTGGAGCATCTGCTGGGCCGGCCGGTGGCGGCGCCGATCCGGTTCGAGTTCGGGATGGATCTCGGCGATCCGACGGCCCAGAGCTGGCTCACCGCGCTGCGGCTAGTCGTGTCGGAGTCGGAACGGCCGGGCAGCCTGGTTCAGGATCCGCGGGCCGCACGGCACATCGAGCACCTTCTCACCACCGGGCTGCTGCTCAGCCAGCCGCACAACTACTCGTCGGCGCTGCTCGAGCCGCAGCCCACCCCCGGACCGCGGGCGGTCCGACAGGCGATCGAGGTCATCGAGAGCAATTTGGACCAGCCCCTCACCGCGCCCGACCTGGCCTCCGCCGTCGGTGTCAGCGTACGCGCCCTGCAGGAGGGGTTCCGGCGGTACGTCGGCGTGCCGCCGATGTCGTACCTGCGGGAGATGCGGCTCGCGCGTGTCCACGAGGAGCTGGCAACGGCGGAGCCGGACTCCTCGTTGACGGTCACCTCCGTTGCCTGCCGCTGGGGTTTCCTGCACCTCGGCCGGTTCGCCGGCGCCTACCAGAAGAAATACGGGGTGCTGCCCTCCCAGACCCTGCACGCGGACGCACACGGCCCGCGCCCACCTGATCAACCTGTTGCGTGCAACGGACTTGCCGGTGCGCGGAACGGATAGCCAGGTCGCCTGGCCGCTCGTACGTTCGGCAACGAGTTCCCGAAGTTGTGGAGGCCGCCATGCCACTAAACCCACAGGCAGAAGCCTTGCTCAAGCAGTTCGAGGAACAGGGGTTGCCTCCCTTCGACCAGATGAGCGTTCCCCAGGCCAGGGACGTGGCCATGGCGTTCCGGGACCTGCAGGGCGAGCCGCAGCCCGTCGGGGAGGTACGTGACCTGCTCATTCCCGGCCCGGCCGGGAAGCTGCCCGCCCGGGCGTACATACCGGCGGGCGAGGGGCCGCTCCCGGTGTTGGTGTACTTCCACGGCGGCGGTTGGGTGATCGGCAACGTCGAGGTGGTCGACAGGCCGTGTCGCGCCCTGGCGAACGCCACCGGCTGCGTGGTGGTCTCGGTGGAGTACCGGCTCAGCCCGGAGACCAAGTTCCCGGGTCCGGCGGAGGACTGCTACGCGGCCGCCCGCTGGGTCGCCGAGCACGCGGATGAGCTCGGCGCGGACCCCGGACGCGTGGGCGTCGCGGGGGACAGCGCCGGTGGGAACCTGGCAGCGGTCGTGTCGCTGATGGCCCGGGACCGCGGCGGCCCGTCCCTCGGCTTCCAGCTGCTCATCTACCCGGTCACCGCTCCGGCCGCCGGCACCACGTTCCCCTCCTACCGGGAGAACGCCGAGGGTTACCTGCTGACCAGGGCGGACATGGAGTGGTTCTGGGAGCACTACCTCGCCGCCGAGGACGACGCGAAGAACCCGTACGCCGCTCCGCTGCACGCGGACAACCTCGCCGACCTTCCGCGGGCCCTCGTCGTCACCTGCGGGTTCGATCCGCTGCGGGACGAGGGGGCGGCGTACGCCGAGCGGCTCCGGGAGGCCGGCGTTCCGGTCACCGCTGCCCGCTACGACGACATGATCCACGGATTCCTCTGGATGGGCGGGGTGCTGGATCGCTCCCAGGACCTGCTGCAGGAGATAGCCCGAGAGGTCCGGTCGGCGTTTTCGCGCTGACGGCAAAGGAGGCTGATTATGCAGGTTTCGATGTTCCACCTCATGCCGCACCGGGAGCTCCCGGATGACTTCGAACAGCGATACTCGTCGGTCTGGGTCGACCCGCCCTGGTGGGAGCTGGCCGACGCGCGGCGGGTCGGCCAGTACTACAACTGGACCCTGGACGAGCTGACGTACGCGGCCAAGATGGGCCTGGACGGCGTCTGCGTCAACGAGCACCACCAGAACGCCTACGGCTTCATGCCGGGGCCGAACCTCATGGGAGCCGCCCTGGCGCGGGCGACCAACGACCTGAACACGGCGATCGTCCAGATGGGCTCCACGCTGCCCACCACCAACCCGCCCATCCGGGTGGCGGAGGAGTACGCGATGCTCGACTGCATCAGCGGCGGCCGGCTGGTTGCCGGGATGCCGCTGGGCAGCCCGATGGACGCCAACCAGGTCTACGGGATCACGCCCATCGAGCAGCGCGAGCGCTACTACGAGGCGCACGACCTGATCCTCAAGGCGTGGCAGTCCCGGGAGATGTTCGCCTGGAACGGCAAGTACCAGCAGCTGGGCAAGGTCAACCTGTGGCCGCGGCCCATCCAGCAGCCCTATCCGCCGGTGTGGGTTCCCGGCACCGGCAGCTACAGCACCTGGGAGTTCTCCGCGCGTCACGACCACTGCTACTGCTACCTGAGCTACTTCGGCGCCCAGGCGGCGTTGCAGGTCATGAACGGGTTCTGGAGCTTTGTCGAGGACTACGGCCTGAAGAAGAACCCGTACCGGGCCGGCTTCCTGCAGCTCGTCGCGGTCTCGGAGACCGACGAGCGGGCCGAGCTCGACTACGCGGAGCACGTCAAGTACTTCTACAACAAGTGCCTGCACATTCCGCCGCACTACTTCGGCCCACCGGGCCACCAGGACTACCGCAGCCTGGAGAAGGGGATCAGGTCCGGCTTCGCCAACAAGATGCAGGAGGAGTTGGGGCGCCTCAAGCAGTACAGCTACCGGGACTTCGTCGACAACCAGTTCGTCATCGCCGGCAGCCCGGCGACGGTGCGCGAGCAGCTCAGGCAGGCGGCGAAGGACCTGCGGGTCGGGAACCTCATGGTCCTGCTGCACATCGGTTCCATGCCGCACCACCTCACCATCAAGAACATCTCCATGTTCGCGACCGAGGTCCTTCCCTACCTCCGAGACCTCTGGGACGACGAGGGATGGGAGAACGAGTGGTTTCCGGAGCGTCTGAGGATGATCCGGCAGCCCGCGGCCGCAGGCAGCTGACAGAAGGGCGGGTTGCTCCGATGACCACGGCAGTGAGCGAGAAGCGGGTCGCCACGCTGCGCGGCGAGGCGAACCCGAGGATCCAGATCGCGGGCGAGGGCCCACCGGTGGTGTACCTGCACGGTGCGATGGGTCTCGTGTGGGACGGGTTCCTCGACTCGTTGAGCCAGGAACACACCGTCTACGCCCCCGAGCATCCCGGAACGACGCCGGGAGATCCGGACGGGATCAAGGCCGTCGACGACCTGTGGGACCTGGTCCTGCACTACTACGACCTGTTCGACCAGCTGGGACTGGAGTCGCCGGCCATCGTCGGGCATTCGTTCGGCGGGATGGTGGCGGCCGAGATCGCGGCGACGAACCCGGATCGGGCGAGCAAGCTGGTCCTGATCAGCCCGGTCGGGCTCTGGCGGGACGACGTGCCGGTTGCCCAGTTCCTGACGATGAGCCCCTCGGAGGTCGCCGAGATCGCGTTCTTCGACCCCAAGGGCCCGGTGGCCGAGCAGGTGATGGCGGTCCCCGAGGACCCGGAGGCGGCCGTGGAGACAGCGCTGCGGACGACGTGGTCGCAGGCCTGCACTGGCAAGTTCATGTGGCCGCTGCCGGAGAAGGGGCTGCGCAAGCGCCTGTACCGCATCAAGGCGCCTACCCTGATCGTATGGGGGAACCAGGACAGGCTCGTCCCGCCCGCGTACGCCGAGGAGTTCGCCGACCGGATAGCGAACTCCCGGGTGCAGAAGTTCGACAAGGCAGCCCACCTGCCGCAGCTGGAGCAGCTCGAGGCCGTCTCGAAGACCGTGCGGGAGTTCCTGGCCGGCTGATGCCCGTGACCGAGGACGTCTTCAAGGACGTCATGGGCAACGTCCCGGCGGCTGTCACAGTCGTCACCGCGCTGGACGAGGCCGGCACCCCGGTGGGCCTGACCGTCAGTGCGTTCAGCGTGGTGTCCCTCCGCCCTCCGCTCGCCCTGGTCTGCATCGACAAGGGATCGCAGACGCTGCCGGGGGTACGGGACGGCGGGCGCTTCACCGTCAACTTCCTCGCCGACGGTGCCGAGGAGCTGGCGATCCGGTTCGCTTCGAAGTCGCCGGACAAGTTCGACGGCGTGCCCACCCGGCCCGCGCCCGTACCCGGGTGCGGGCCGATCCTGACCGGCGACGCGTGCGGATACGCGCTGTGCGATGTGGTGCGGACGGTCGAGGCGGGAGATCACTGGATCTTCGTGGGTCAGGTTCTGGACGCCGCGCTGTGGCGGGAAAGAAGGCCGCTTATGTACTGTCGCCGCACGTTCTCGGCATGGCACGCGCCGGAGGGAGATGGTCTAGGGAGTCGTCCGGCGCAGGCCTCGGGGCGGGCGCTGGGCCTGATGATGACGATAGAGCTCTAGCTTCACGGCGAACCGACGGGCCCGGACGTGGCGGTTTCCAAGTACATCGGCACCGAGACCGAGTACGGCATCACGGTGACCGGCGGCCCAGGCTTCGACGCCGGGGTGGTGTCCTCGCTGGTGGTCCAGGGCTGCGCGGGTCAGCGGGGCCGGCTCGGGGTTCGCTGGGGCTCCGACGGCACGTACCGGCCCGGCGAGGGGGTCGGCGATCCCGGTTTCACCGAGGACGGCATCCACGAGCCGCCTCCCGACGTGTTCGTCTCCGACGTGCCGCTGCGCAACGGGGCGCGGTTCTACGTGGACCACGCGCATCCCGAGTACGCGACGCCGGAGTGCGCCGGTCCGTACGACGCGATGCTGTGGGACAAGGCGGGGGAGAGGATCGTCGAGGCCGCCGCCGAGGTGGCGGCCCAGGCGCTGCGGGAACGCGGCGCGGCCGAACCGGGCGGACAGCGCGAACAGCTCCGCGTCCTGGCTACGAAGAACAACACCGACGGCAAGGGCGCCTCGTACGGCACGCACGAGAACTACCTGGTGGATCGGGCGGTGCCGTTCGACGAGCTGGCGCGCCAGCTCATCCCGTTCCTCGTGTCGCGGCAGGTGATGGTGGGAGCGGGGCGGGTGGGCGGCGAGCACGGCGGTGCCGTCTACCAGCTGAGTCAGCGGTCGGAGTTCTTCGAGGCCGAGGTCGGCGCCGAGACCAGACGCAAGCGGCCGATCATCAACACCCGGGACGAGCCGCACGCCGACCCGGCCCGCTTCCGGCGTTTCCACGTCATCGTCGGCGACGCGAACATGAGCGAGGTGTGTACGTACCTCAAGCTCGGTTCGTGCGCCCTGGTGCTGATGATGGCCGAGGACGGCTTCCTACCCGACCCTCCCTCCCTCGCCCAGCCGGTGGCCGCGCTGCACCAGATCTCGCGGGACCTCTCCTGCTCGTGCCCGTTGCCGTTGGCCGGCGGCGGCATGGCCACCGCGGTCCAGCTGCAGTGGCACTACCTCGCGCACGCGGAGCGGTACCTGCGGGGGCGCGGGGAGCCGGCGTGGGGGCCGGGCGTCGTGTCCACCTGGGAGCGCGTCCTCGCCGCGCTCGAACGCGACCCGATGAGCCTGGCCGGCGCGGTGGACTGGGTGACGAAGCACGCGCTGCTGGCCCGCTACGTCGAGCGAAACGGTCTCGCCTGGAACGACGACAGGGTCAAGCTGCTGGACGTGCTGTACCACGACGTTTCCCGCACCCAGGGCGGATACCACCGGCTCGCGGCTCGTGGCGGGGTGCAGACCATGCTCGCGGAGGAAGACGTGCGCGAGGCGATGGAACGTCCGCCGCCGGGCACCCGCGCCCGCTTTCGCGACAGCTGCCTGGCCAGGTACGTCGACGACATCGCGCAGGTGGACTGGAGTGTCCTCACCTTCGGGTCCCCCACGGGAGGCACGGGAAGCGCGGGCAGCGCGGGAACCACGTACCGGGTCCAGCTGCCCACGCCCGGCCCGATAGCCGGGCCGGGCGTGGAGATACTGGAGCGGTCGGCGACGGCCGAGGATTTCGTCGCCGCCCTGAGGGCGGCGGACCTCCCGGACGTCCAGGTGCGCTAGAGCCGCTCGTCGACGTACACCCGGAAGGCGTTGGCCCGCTCGGCCAGACGCGCCTTCTCCCGTTCGTCGGGGGACCGACCGTCGCTGTGGGCGGCGAAGCCACCTGAGTCCTCGATCCGCTCGGCGCCCGGTGACCCCGCGAGCGGCCGGAGGTAGACCCAGTTGGTCGGGTCCGCGCCTCTGTCCACCTCGGCGGCGGCGGACCTGCTGGGCAGCACCGCGATCCCGGTGGACACAGCGTAGGTTGCTCGCTCATCCGGAAATGTCGGTACGCCGTGGCATGGTGAGCGCATGACTCCAGAAGACTTTCCCACCGCGTCGGGGGGATGCCGGGTGTGCGGCTGCGACCTGGACCCCTACGACCGCCACCTGCAGTTCCAGCTGCCGGACGCGTTACTCTCGCTCCCGCAGGCCGAGCTGCTGCGGCGGACCGCATACGAGAACGGCATGCTGGAGGTGCAGGGGTACGGCTCGTTCGTGCGTTGCCTGCTTCGGGTGACGATGACCCAGGACAGCACCGTCACATTCGGCGTGTGGCTCGCCGTTCACCAAGTCGAGTTCGACCGCGCGTACGAGATCTGGGATCGGCCGGGGTACGCCGAGCTGGAGCTCTTCGGGTCGCTCGCCAACGCCGTGCCGCCGTGGGGTCAGCCCCTGCTGGGGGCGGCGGCCCGCGCGGTCGTCCGTGACACCGACGAGCCGCCGTGGGTCGTCGAGGGCTTCACTCCGCTGCTCGACCAGGTGTTGACCGGGATCTGGCCGCATTCCGAGGTCCTCGCCGGGTTGCCGAAGTAGGCGTCCTACCCAGCTCAACGGGGATGAGGTGCCACGACCCGATACGGGGGGTGTAACGCAGCAGGTACGTGCCGACCGGTCCGTCGGTCGGGGCGGCGCGGACCTGCCAGAAGTCTGTCGAGGCGGGGCTCCACCGGTCGACGATGGCGTGTATGTGGTAGGTACGCCCGTGCCGGGCGAAGGTCGCGGGAATGCCGGTCCGGAAGTGCACTGTGATGGGTTCGTTGGGATGCATCAGCGTAGGGCGGGTTGTTCGTCTGGGTCGAGGGATGCGCACGCGGCCGCGGTGGTGGGGTAGACGGCGAGATGTCGGTGCAGGCCGGTGAGTCGCAGGATTGTGCGTACCTGTGGCCGCGGGGCGGCGAGTCGTAGGGTGCCGCCGAGTAGGCGGGCGCGGCGTTTGGTTGCGACCAGCGTGGCGAGCCCGCTGACGTCGCAGAAGCTCACCCCGGAAAGGTCGACGACGATCCGGGTGTCGTCGCGATGCAGAATGTCGAGCAGCCGCTCGCGCAGGGTGTAGGCGGTGGCGATGTCAAGCTCGCCGTCGATCGCAACGATCGTGTAGGGGCCCTCGAGGCGGGTGTGGACGTGTAGGTCGGTGGTGGGGTCCATCGGTGGACCTCCAATCGAGCGGACGCGGGCG
>WHSR01000023.1 GCA_009379995.1 Streptosporangiales bacterium | reverse complement strand
GCCGTCTTCACCGTCCGAACGTAGGGGGACACGGCCCACTCTACGGGCCGGATTAGTGCGCAGATTCGCTCACCGCGACCGCAACCCCCCACGTCAACGAGCTACGCACACTCCGGACCACCGAGCGTGTCACAAGTCAGGGCCGGACAGCTCTTCGCCAGGTCGCATCACCTGCGGCATGTTGTTCGACTTCCGTAACCCGACTGGGCCAGCCTATGCCGGCCCGGGACCACACCTGGCGGGAGAGCGTGGAAGAAGTACGATGAGGATCCATCGCGGGCGCAACTGGTCATCTGCCTGACAGACTTGCGGAAGCGGAGCAACACAAAGATTGGCCAATGCGAGTACGACACCGTTACGGCAGACGTGTATCCAGCGGCATAACACCTTCGAGGTATATGAAGCAAAGACCGCCCGTATGGTAACAACGTTCAAGATTCGCAGCGACGATGCCGTTGATCGGTCCTGTCCTGCCACTTTCCAGTATAAGCTCGGCTCTACGGTCGAAATCGCGCAGGAAATCAAGGATCAGACGTTGTTCAGCCGGTTGCGCCCATTGATCATGGGCCGTGCCCGTTGACGGAGAACCAAGCCGGTCGAGGTGAGCTTGACCTCGTGCATGGGCGACATGCTTCCACAAGCCGGGTGGGTGCTACAGCCTTCCGGCGGCCTTGAGGGCGAGGTAGGCGTCGGCCAGGGCGGGAGCGATCTGGTCGGGCGGCTCGTCGACGACCTCGACGTTGCGGTGCCGCAGGGCGGCGGTGATACGGGAGCGGTCGGCTCGGGCTCGTTCCGCGGCGGCGGCGTCGTAGACGGCCTCGGCGTGGCCGCGGCCGCCGGCCATCTCGGCGACCCGCGGGTCGGCGACGGCGGCCAGCAGGACCAGGTGGCGGCGGGTGAGCGCGCCCAGTTGGGGCAGCAGGCCCGCCTCGATGGCCGCGGCGTTCAGGTCGGTGAGAACGACGACCAGACAGCGGTGCCGGGCGCGCTGCAGGACTGCGGCCACCATCCCGGCGGCATCGCACTCGATGAGCTCCGGCTCCAGGGGGGCCATCGCCTGCACGAGCATCGGCAGCAGGTCGCCGCGGGTGGCACCCTGCACGCTCGCCCGCGCCCTCCGGTCGTACGCGATCATGTCCACTCGGTCGCCGGCCCGCGATGCCACCGCCGCGAGCAGCAACACCGCGTCCATCATCGAGTCCAGCCGGGGGATGTCACCTACCCGTCCGGCGGAGGTGCGGCCGGTGTCGAGCACCAGCAGGACACGACGGTCCCGCTCCGGCCGCCAGGTCCGTACCACTATGTCGTTCAGCCGGGCGCTCGCCCGCCAGTCGATGGACCGTATGTCGTCCCCGATCACGTACTCGCGCAACGAGTCGAACTCGGTGCCCTGACCGCGCACCATCGTCACCTGCTGGCCGTCCAGTTCACGGAGGCGGGCGAGCTTGGCCGGCAGGTGTCGGCGGCTGGTGAACGGCGGCAGCACCCGCACCACCCAGGGCACGGAATGCGTCCCCTGGCGGGCGGCGAGCCCGAGCGGCCCGTACGAACGCACGGTGACGGCCGCCGCCCGGCGGTCGCCGCGCCGGGTAGGGGTAAGCGAGATCTCGACCCGGCGCCGTTCGCCGGCGGGAACGTCGATGCGTACCTCCCGTGGCGAGCTGCCGGCGCTCGGCGGCCAGGCATCGCGCAGCCGGCCGCGGACCCGGCGCCGGCGTGGGTTTGTCACGACCAGACCAACTGTGGCGCTTTCGCCGAGCCGGACGAGCGTGTCACCGTGCCGCTCGAACCGCAGCGCCCGGACGCTGCTGGCGAGGACAAGATCCACCGTGACGCCGACCAGCAGCAGCGCCTCGACGCCGAGGAGCGCGGGAAGTCCCCACAGGAGTACACCCGCGGCGCCGATGACGGCGACGAGGCCGGCGCGACCGGTCAACGTCATGGCGGTCAGCGGGGTACCGGGACGGAGGCGAGGATGCCCTCCAGCACGCCGTCGGCGGTGGCGCCCTCCAGCTCGGCCTCGGGTCGAAGCTGCACCCGATGCCGCAGCGCCGGTCGGGCGAGGGCCTTCACGTCGTCGGGTGTCACGTAGTCGCGGCCGGACAGCCACGCCCACGCGCGGCTGGTTCCGAGCAGGGCTGTGGCGCCCCGCGGGGAGACGCCGAGCGACAGCGAGGGGGACCCCCGGGTGGCCCGGCATACGTCCGCGATGTAGCCCATCACCTCGGGCGCCAGGTGTACCTGGCGTACCGCCTCACGGCCCGCGGAGAGCTCCTCGGGGCCGGCAACGGCTGTGACACCGGCGGCCGCCAGGTCGCGGGGGTCGAAGCCGGCCGCGTGTCGCTGGAGCACCGCCACCTCCTCGTCCCGACTCGGCAGCGGCATGGTGAGCTTGAGCAGAAACCTGTCGAGTTGAGCCTCGGGCAGCGCGTAGGTCCCCTCGTACTCGATGGGGTTCTGCGTCGCGGCGACGACGAACGGCTCGGGCAGCGGGCGGGGTCGCCCCTCAACCGAGACCTGGCGCTCCTCCATCGCCTCCAGCAACGCCGCCTGGGTCTTCGGTGGCGTCCGGTTGATCTCGTCGGCGAGCAGCAGGTTGGTGAAGACCGGGCCCTCTCGGAACTCGAACTCGGCGGTCTTCGCGTCGTAGATGAGCGAGCCGGTGACGTCGCCCGGCATCAGGTCGGGGGTGAACTGCAGCCGCTTGGCGTCGAGCTGCAACGCGGCGCCGAGCGTACGGATGAGCAGGGTCTTCGCCACGCCGGGCACCCCCTCCAGGAGGACGTGGCCGCGGCAGAGCAGCGCGATGACCAGCCCGGTGACTGCGGCGTCCTGCCCCACCACCGCCTTGGCAACCTCGCCGCGCAGGGCGACGAGGGCGGCCCGGGCGGGCTCGGTCGACGTCGCGGACTCCGGCGCGGTCACGATTGGCCCACCTCCCTCTCCATGGTGTCCAGGTTGCTGGCGAGACGTACGAGCGCGGCGTCGTCCCCAGGTGTCGCACCGTACAGCAGGTCGGCCACCGCCGCGGGAGACCGACCGGTACGCGCGGCAACCGCCGCGACCACCGCCTCCTGGGTGGCTCCCCTGGTCAGCCCGAGCCGCGGCGTGATCCGCTCCCGGCTTCCCGTCCGCAGCGCCTCCGCGGCCCTGCCGCGAGCCCGCCGCGCCCGGTAGAGGCGTCCACGTCCCTCAACCGTCTCGGCCGAGCGTACGACGACGGGCAGCGGTTCGGTGACCACAGGCCCGAGCCGGCGTGCCCGCCACAGCGCGACGAGCACGAGAGCGATACCGAGCTGGAGCGCGGCGAGCCTGACCTCCGTGGGTATCAGCGCAAACGGCGACTTGTCGCCTTCACCGGGCGGCGGGCCCGTGGGCAGCAGCCAGACGAGCCGAGAGCCTTGCCCCAGCAGATTCAGCGCGAGCGCGGCGTTCCCGCGGTCGTCGAGTCGGTCGTTGGTGAGCGGTTCTCCGGTGCCCAGTACAGTGACCGCGTGTCCGTCCGACTCCAACCGGACCAGGCTGGGCTTCCCTTCCGCGGCGTAGCAGAGGGAGGGCGCCGGACGGTCGGGCCGCGCGGTGACCGAGTAGACGGCGCCGCCCATGTCGGCGGTGCCGGCGAGCCGGGCCGCGCGCAGTCCGCAGGCCGGCTCGCGGGCTTCCACCGAGAGTTCTCCGTCGTTGCGGACGCCGGGGGTGAACTGCCGCAGCACCTCCCTGGTGGGTGTGACCAGCACCCGGTCGCCAGGGAGTTCGCGCAGCGCGCGGAGCTGGCTCCTGGAGAGCATCCACGGGCGGGTGACGAGCAGAACCGTTTCGGGGCCGGCCGCCCTGCGCGCGGCCGACACGCTGTGCGCGACGCTCACCGTGGTGCCCCGGTCGCCGAGGATCTGAGCCAGCGCCCGGCCGCCGTTCGGGCTGGGCGCCTGCGGGTCCAGGTAGCCGGCGCGGGTCGGGCGCTCGAGGATCGCCGACACCACGGCCAGCAGCACGAGTACGAGGCCGATGGCCGCCGGCCCCCGGGCCGCGCGCCAGAGTTGACCGGCGGTGGGCCCTGAGGAGGTCGTGCGTACGCTCATTGCCGGCTTCCCGCGGCCGTCGAGTCGGCCAGCGTGGGCTCGGCGGCGGCCGGCTTGGCCCTGCGCAGCTCCTCGTCGAGGCGGACCAGCCGTTCGTATCCCTCGGCGGTGGCCGGCCGGCCACCGTACGCCACGTCGTCGAAGGTCTGTGCGGCGGCGCGGAGGTCCGCGGCGTTGGCCGGGAGCGCGGCCCCCGCCTCGGCCGCCAGCTCGTCAGCGGTACGGCCCGCCTTCGGCTCGACGATGGCCCGTTCCTCCAGGTCGCGGGCGATGGCGCGGAGACGCTCCCGGATAGCCTCCGCCCACGCCCCGGCGGCGGCAGCACGCTCCGCGGCCGCCCGATGTTCGGCGGCCGTACGCGGGTGTCCGTCGAGGAGGGCGGCCCTCTCCGCGTGGCTGCGCCGAAGGGCGCCCAGCCGCAGCCGGATCGCGATGATGAGCAGGACGAGCAGTACCAGGAGGGCGGCCATCCCGGGCCATCCCCCGGGCGCGACGTCGGCGCCCCGTTCCGAGATCCTACCGAGCAACTCGAAGAACTCCCTGACGATCCGCTCGACAAGCGATGGATCGTCGCGGTGGTAGATGGGCCTGACCAGCTCCCGGCGGGCGATCTCCCGCGCCTCGTCCCGGCCGATCTCCTCGGCCAGCGGCACCAGCGACATCGCAACCAGTGCCCGGGCCATCAAGGCTCCCAGGGCGAGGCCGCCTGCTCCTGGTCTTCGCCCGTTCCGCCGGCGGCGGCGTGCAGCGTCATGTCCAGACCCTCGCGGCGCATCCGCTGGTCGACGTAGAGCAGGGTGGTGACCCCGGCGCTGAACGGGGAGACCACTGTGCCGGCGAGGATCCCGCCCAGCGCCCCGATGACCAAACTGATCTTGAGCCCTGGGCCGGCCGGGTCCGGGTTGACGATGATCGGCACCTGCCCGGCGATGGCGAACGGCGTCTGCAGCAGGAGCCCGACGGTGGTACCGATGAGCACGGTGAGCAGCAGGATGCCCAGCACCCGCCAGAAGCTGCCCCGGATCAGCGTCCACGACCGGCGCAGCGCGCCGATCACACCCGCCCGCTCCAGGATCAGGGCCGGCGCGGCCAGGGCGAGCCGCACGTACAGCCAGACGCCCACTACCGCCCACGCCAGGGCCAGCAGCAGCACCACCGGCACCACAAGCCACGGGGCGGTCCCGGCGACGATCAGGCCCGCTATCGGGAGGGCGGCGACGCCGGTGACGCCGAGAAAGATCAGGAACACCAGCAGGGTAAGGCCGAGCAGCCGCATCAGGCGCGGCCGTACGTCCCGCCATGCCTCTCCGATGCTCGCGGATCGGCCCAGGACGGCTCGACCCACCACCGCGGCCAGCATGCCGGTGAGCACGGACCCGGCGAGGGCTCCGATGACGCCGCCGATGGCAGTGGCCACCAGCGTGCCGCTGAGCGCACCCATCAGCTCCTCGAGTCCCGCTGTCGTGTCGGCGAGCAGCAGGTCGGCGAGTTCGTCGATCATCAGGAACTGAGGTAGGAGCTGGAGAGCCGACGAGATGGCGATGACGATCGCGGACAGTCCGAGCGTCGCCCGCGGGTTCTGCCGGATGTAGGTCACCGCACCGTCGAGGATCTCGCCGAGCCCGAGGGGGCGCAGCGGAACGACGCCCGGCCCCTTACCTGGTGGTCGCCACCCCGGAGGTGTAAAGGGCGGCTGAGATGTGAAGGGCGGAGGCTGCCGCTGTGACCAGCCCTGCGGCAGGGCAGGGTCGGGCGGGGTCCAGTCGGACGGGCCTGTCATGGTTGGTTCCCCTACCCCCTTTGGGACAGATCGCCATCATCTTGCCATGTCCAAACCCCACCCTACGGATATTCCGTGAGGGGCCCATTGTAGTTGCGCTGTTACGGAACGTAGTGCTCTTTTCCTATGGTTTCGGAAAGGTCACCGGTAAGACACACTTGGATGCGTGGCAGTATCTCCCGCGCCGTTGAGCTGGCTCGGTCCACCCGAGGGGCCGGCGGTCGCGATGATCGACCAGACCCGGCTGCCCGACGAAGAGGTAGTCCTCGTCTGCCGCGACGTTCCCGCGCTCGTCGAGGCCATCCGCCGGCTCGCCATCCGCGGTGCCCCGCTGCTCGGCATCGCGGGCGCGTACGGGGTGGCACTGGCGGCCGTCCGCGGGGACTCCGTCGAGGGAGCGGCCGAGGCGCTGGCCGGTGCCCGGCCCACCGCCCGAAACCTGGCCTGGGCCGTCGGGAGGGTCCAGGCCGCCCATAGCGAGGCCGGCACCGCCGAGGAGGGGACGGCCGCCGCACTGGCAATGAGCCAGGCGATCGCAGCCGAGGAGGCGGCGGCGAGCGCGGAGATGGCGCGACACGGTCTGGAGCTCGTGCCCGAACACGCCCGCGTCCTCACCCACTGCAACACCGGCATCTTCGCCGCCGGCGGGGAGGGCACGGCGTTCGCCGTCGTCGCCGCCGCGCACCGGGCGGGGCGCCTGACCCACCTGTGGGTCGACGAGACCCGCCCGCTGCTCCAGGGGGCTCGGCTCACCGCGTACGAGGCCGCCCGTTCGGGCATGCCGTACTCGATCCTCCCCGACAGCGCGGCCGGGTCGCTGTTCGCGCACGGTGCGGTCGACCTGGTGCTGGTGGGTGCTGACCGGATCGCGGCCGACGGAGGCGTGGCGAACAAGGTGGGTACCTACCCCCTCGCCGTCCTTGCCCACCACCACGGCGTGCCGTTCGTGGTGGTGGCGCCGACGAGCACCATCGACCTCGCCACACGCTCCGGCGCGGAGATCGTCATCGAGCAGCGACCCGCCGAGGAGATTACGCATCTCGTCGGCGCGCCGGCAGCGCCCGCCGGCAGTGCCGCATACAATCCGGCATTTGACGTTACCCCGCCGCATTTGGTGACGGCGATCGTCACCGAACGGGGTGTGGCAAGCCCCGTTGACGCACGTGGTGTGGTGTCGCTGTGTGATAGTGCGCAAAATTGCGTGAAACGATGAGGGCCATGAAAGGACACATACTGGTCATCGACGATGATGCCGCCCTCGCCGAGATGCTGGGGATCGTTCTCCGCGGCGAGGGTTTCGAACCGGCGTTTGTCGCCGATGGCGATAAGGCACTGGACGCATTCCGGGAGACTCGACCGGATCTCGTGCTTCTCGATCTCATGTTGCCCGGTACCGACGGTATAGATGTGTGCCGGCAGATCCGGAACGAGTCAGGGGTTCCGATCGTCATGTTGACCGCGAAGAGCGACACGATCGACGTCGTCTTGGGCCTGGAGTCGGGGGCCGATGACTACATCGTCAAGCCCTTCAAGCCCAAGGAACTGGTCGCCCGGGTACGGGCGAGGCTCCGCCGTACCGAGGAGCCGGCACCCGAGGTACTGCAGATCGGGGACATCACCATCGACGTCGCCGGACATTCGGTGAAGCGGGGCGACCAGGCCATCAACCTCACCCCGCTCGAGTTCGACCTCCTCGTCGCCCTGGCGCGCAAGCCGCGTCAGGTCTTTACCCGCGAAGTTCTGCTGGAGCAGGTGTGGGGGTACCGGCACGCCGCGGACACCCGGCTTGTCAACGTCCACGTCCAGCGGCTGCGGGCGAAGATCGAGAAGGATCCGGAGCATCCCGAGATCGTGGTGACGGTCCGAGGTGTCGGCTACAAGGCCGGCACGGCGTAGGGGAGGCACCCCGAAGGCGAGTCTTGCGATGGGGAGGCAATGAGCACGCGGGTCGCGGTGCGGCCGGCGGTCAACGCCATCGGCACGGTGCCGAGCGCAGTGCACCGTCTTTCCCGCCATGCGATCACCCAATGGCGCCGGTCGCTGCAGCTTCGGGTGGTGACCACCACCTTCCTGGTGTCCGCGACGGTGGTCGCGCTGCTCGGGTTCTTCCTCATGCAGCAGGTCGCCAACGGGTTGCTGCGGGCGAAGGAGAACGCCGCCCTCACCGAGGCGGAGGCCGGCCTCACCGTCGCGCAGAACCAGTACCAGATGAGCGGCGGCGACAGCGGCGACCCGAGGGAGCGTTCGGCGCTGCTGGACCAGCTCGCGAGCACGCTCGCCCGGCGCAGCGGATCCGCGGGCCTGTACGAGGTGATCATCCTGTACCCGTCCGGCGCCGATCTCGGCCGGGCGTCCAACGCCATCTCGCCCAGCAGCGTGCCGGCGCGCCTGCGGGAGACCGTCCGGGAGACCCGCGGCAACAAGCCGAGCCACACCTACACCCAGCTCTACTACGACGACAACAAGAGGCCCGTGCCCGGGCTCGTGGTCGGGGCGCCGTTGGGGCCGTACCAGCTCTATCACCTCTTTCCGCTCAACGAGGAGCGGGAGACGCTGGCACTCGTACAACGCCTGCTCACCGCCGTCGGCGCGGGTCTCGTCCTGCTTCTGGCCGCGATCGCCTGGATCGTCACCCGTCAGGTAGTCACGCCGGTGCGGCTCGCCGCGCAGGCCGCCGAGCTGCTGGCCGCGGGCCGCCTGGAGGAACGTCTGCGGGTCCGCGGCGAGGACGACCTCGCCCGTCTCGCCGCGTCCTTCAACCAAATGGCCACGAACCTGCAGGAGAAGATCCGCGAGCTGGAGGAGCTGTCGCAGGTCCAGCGTCAGTTCGTGTCCGACGTGTCGCACGAGCTGCGTACCCCGCTGACGACCGTTCGCATCGCCGCTGACCTTCTGTACGAGCACCGGGCCGACTTCGATCCAGCGGTGTCGCGGTCGGCCGAGCTGCTGCAGAACCAGCTGGAGCGGTTCGAGGCGCTGCTGACGGACCTCCTGGAGATCAGCCGGTACGACGCCGGCGCCGCGACGCTGGACGCGGAGTCGGTCGACGTCCGCGACGTAGTGCTGCGGGCCGTCGGCGACACCGAGCAACTCGCCGAGCAGCGGGACACCAAGGTGGTGCTGCGCCTCCCCGGCCTGCCCTGCCTCGCCGAGGTCGACGGCCGGCGGGTGGAGCGCATCCTGCGCAACCTGATCGTCAACGCCATCGAGCACGGCGAGGGGCGGGACATCATCATCACCGCGGCGGCTGACCGGGATGCGATAGCGGTCACCGTGCGCGATCACGGTGTCGGGCTGCGGCTGGGTGAGCCCGCCCAGGTCTTCAAGCGCTTCTGGCGGGCCGACCCGGCTCGGGCGCGGCGGATGGGTGGGACCGGCCTCGGCCTGTCCATCGCCCTCGAGGACGCCCAGCTGCACGGGGGCTGGCTGCAGGCCTGGGGCGAGCCGGGCAGAGGCAGTCAGTTTCGGCTCTCGTTGCCGCGGGTCGCCGGGCAACGGCTGCGCGGGTCTCCGCTGCCCCTCGTCCCGCCCGAGGTCGAGCTGGTCCGCGGCCGGCTGAGGATCCTCCAGAAGGAGGACGCCGAGCAACAACCCGTTGGCCATGAGCGGTAGGGGACGCCGGTGAGCGCCGTGCGCATGCTGACCCGTGCCGTGCTCCCGGTCGTGCTCGTCCTCGCCGCCGGCTGCGCCGCCGTGCCCACCGGGGGTCCGGTCCTTTCCGGCCAGGCGGCAAAGGGCGAGGATCCGCTGGGAGACCCGTACATCCGGGTGATCCCCGCGCAGCCCCATCCGGGTTGGCCACCAGAGCAGATCGTGCGCGGCTTCCTCGCGGCCTCCGCGAGCTTCGCGGAGGACCACGCGGTGGCCCGCAAGTACCTCGCGCCGGACACAGCGACCCGGTGGGGATCCGACCGGAGCGTCACCGTGTACGACGACGGGGAAGGGTTCTCGCTGTTCTCGTCCTATGCGTCTCCGTCCGCCGCCACCGTCACCATCGCGGCTTCCGAGGTGGCCACCATCGATGAGCAGGGCCAGTACGTCACCGCGTCCCAGGGGGACGAGGTCCACCTCACCTTCGAGCTCCGCAAGGTGGACGGACAGTGGCGGATCACCGAGCTCCCTGAGGGGCTGCTGCTCACCCAGCGCGACGTCGCGCGCGCGTACCGGGTGCTCAACCTGTATTACCTCGAGCCCGGGTACGAGACGCTGGTGCCCGACCCGGTGTTCGTACCTGTGCAGTCGCGGGCCAACCTGCCCACCGCACTCGTACGCGCGCTGTTGCGCGGCCCCACCCGCTGGCTCGACCCCGCGGTGCGGACAGCCTTCCCCGCCGATACCCGATTGGTCGACGACGTACAGGTCGCGGCCGGTACGGTCACGGTGAACCTGGACCGGCGGGCGGAGCGCGTCCGCGGCGAGATGCTGTCGGCGCTGTCCGCGCAGCTGGTGTGGACGCTCAAGCAGCTACCCGACATGCAACTGCTGCGACTGCAGATCGACGGCCAGACCGTCGAGGTGACGGGCTCGACCGGCGAGGAGGCGCTGCAGAGCCGCAACGACTGGGCTCGCTATCGGCCGGACGGCCTGACCGGGGACGTTCCCACGTACTTCGTGCGCGACGGTGCACTGTGGACGCTGGACGGCCGCGGCGCGCGGCGGGCGCCCGGCGCCGCCGGCTCGGGACAGGTCGCGCTGCACAATCCCGCGGTGTCCCTCGACGGGCAGCGGGTGGCCGGGCTGGACTCGCTGAACCGTGTCGTCGTCGGCGAGCTGGACGAGGACGGCACACTCGGCCCGGCGTTGTTCGGCGGGAGGGAGTTCACCGCGCTCTCCTGGGATCGTTACGGCAATCTCTGGGCCGCGGAGAAGCGCGACAAGGGCGCACGCATCTGGCTGCTCGGCTCGGACGGGCGGGAGTTCGAGGTTCAGGCGCCCGGACTCGAGGGGGAGGCCGTGCAGGACCTGCAGGTGGCGCGGGACGGCAGCCGGGTGGCCGTGGTGGTCGGCGACGACAAGGCATCGCGGCTGCTGATCGGCCGCGTGGTACGGGTAGGTGAGACGGTCTCCGCTGAGTCGTTCCTGCCGCTGGCGACCGATCTCGAGCTGGTGACCGACGTCGCCTGGCGGGACGCGGATCGGCTCGTCGTTCTCGGCCGCGGCAACCGCGGGGCCATCCTGCCGTACCTGGTCGACGTCGACGGGACCCAAACGTCGCCGACCGGTTCGGTCGGGGGTATGGAGTCGATCGCCGCCGCACCGGGTTCGCCCACGCTCGCCGGGATTCAGGACGGCCAGGTGTGGCGCTCCGCCGACGAGCTGAGCTGGCAGGTCGTCGGCAGGGGCAGCGACCCGGCGTATCCCGGCTAGCCCCCTGGGGCCGCTGTCCACAGGTCAACCGCGGGGGGCCGCGTCGTGTCCGCCGGATCAGCGATCGTGGCCGCATGCGCCTGCTGTCCGACCTCGCCGACCTGGTCCTGCCGCAGAGCTGCGCGGGTTGCGGCCGGGCCGAGGACCCGCTCTGTACGGCCTGCCTTTGGAGACTGGACAGTCCCCCCGAGCGGGCCTGGCCACACCCTCCGCCGCCGGGGCTGCCCACGCCGTGGGCGGTGACGCGGTACGACGGCGTGGTGCGGCAGATGATCGTCGCCTACAAGGAGCGCGGGCGACGAAGGCTCGCCGGACCGCTCGGTGCGGCCGCCGCCCGCGCCGTCGTCGCGGGCGGCGGCGCGGGCTCCGGGCGGGTCTGGCTGGTGCCGGTGCCGTCGCGGCGGCGGGAGGTTTACCGCGGAGGCCACGACCCCGCGGCGGCGATGGCGACGTCCGCGGCCGCTGTCCTGCGCCGGCAGAGTGTCGACGTTCGCCTGCTTGACGTGCTCAGGCGCCGCCGGGCGGTCGCGGACCAGGCGGGGCTGACCGCCGACGAACGCGCGGCCAACCTCGCCGGAGCCCTGTTCGTCCCGTCGCCGTACTCGCGGGCGGTCGGCGCACGGCGGGTGGTCGTCGTCGATGATGTGATCACGACCGGAGCCACGATCGCCGAGGCGGCGCGTGCGCTGCGCGCGGCCGGGGCCGTGGTCGAGGCGGCCGCCGTGGTCGCCGCCACCCCGCGAAGGTAAAGCGGACGGTAAAACGGGGGGTACCCCCCTGCACAATCGCCGATTCTCGGGTTAGCGTGCGTGACATGGCACCCGTCCGGGTCCGTGGTTGCGTCGGGAGGGAACCCCGAGTCCAGGGGGACCGAGCCCGACTAGCCGATGCCAGCCGCAGGCGAAACGGCCCACGTAAGGCGACTTCTCGTCGACCGATCACGGTGCGGCTTAGATGTAAGTCCTGCCCCATCGGGGGATCCGATGTTCCCCGGTCAGGGAGAAGGGGAGTAGTGGCGGAGGTGCCGCGAGACCCTCAGCAGGCGGATGTGGGGTCGAAGATCAGGTCGGCCGGACGGGTGCCCACCGACCACACGGAAGGGGGGTTCCCGCGTGGACATCATCGTTAAGGCGCGGCACACCGCGGTGCACGAGCATTTCCGGCAGCACGTCACCAGCAAGCTTGCCAAGATCGAGAAGCTGGACCACAAAGTGATCCGGGTCTCCGTCGAGGTGTCCAAGGAACGCAACCCGCGATTGGCGGGCCGCCGCGAGCGGGTAGAGCTGACCATCAGGTCCCGCGGCCCGGCGATCCGGGCCGAGGCCTCGGCGGACGATCGTTACGCCGCGTTCGACGCGGCCATGGACAAGCTGGAGAACCGTCTCCGGAAGCTCAGTGACCGGCGCAAGATTCACCGGGGCGTGCACACGCCGGCCTCGGCCGGCGTCGTCGCGGCCAGGCTGGCCGAGCAGAACGGCAGCGTACAGACACGCACGGCCGAGGTGTCCGCCGAGTCCGGCGAGTCCACGGAAACCCTGGTTCCGCACCAGCGCACCGCATCGGAGTCGGCCGAGCCGACCGTACCGATCGAGATGGAGGGCGATGGTCCACTCGTCGTCCGGGAGAAGAGCCACCGGGCTCAACCCATGACGATCGATCAGGCACTGTTCGAGATGGAGCTGGTAGGACACGACTTCTACCTGTTCCGGGACCGTGAGTGCGGCCAGCCCAGCGTGGTATATCGGCGCCGAGGCTACGACTACGGCGTCCTCCGCCTCGTGGACGAGTGACGCGCCGCTCGCGCCGAGTGACCATGCTGACCCGGCGCGCGGGGTAACGTGCGATGATGCGATCATCGCCGACCGCACGCGCTTACGAGGAGGAGACGCGTGAGCGACGCACGCGACGAGCCACCGGTGGAGCAGGGCTCCGCCGACCCGATCCGGGTGCTAGTCGTTGATGATCACGCGCTGTTTCGCCGCGGTCTCGAGATGGTGCTCGACGGCGAACCCGACATTCAGGTCGTCGGCGAGGCCAGCGACGGGCACGAAGCAGTGGAGCAGGCAGGTGACCTGCTGCCCGACGTGGTCCTGATGGACATCATGATGCCGGGGCGCACGGGAATCGATGCGTGCACCCCCATCAAGGACGTGGTGCCGAGTGCCAAGATCGTCATGCTGACGATCAGCGACGAGGAAGCTGATCTCTTCGACGCGATCAAGGCGGGGGCCACCGGCTACCTGCTCAAGGAGATCCCGCCCGACGAGGTCGCGACGGCTGTCCGGTCCGTGTACTGCGGGCAGTCGCTGATCAGCCCCTCGATGGCGTCGAAGCTGCTGACCGAGTTCGCCTCGATGATCAAGAAAGGGGACGACCGTCAGCAGCAGGTCCCTGCCCCCCGCCTCACCGACCGCGAGATGGAGGTCCTGCGGCTCGTCGCGAAGGGTCTGAACAACCGCGACATAGCCAAGGAGCTGTTCATCTCCGAGAACACCGTTAAGAACCACATCCGCAACATCCTCGAGAAGCTCCAGCTGCACTCCCGGATGGAGGCGGTGGTCTACGCCGTACGGGAGAAGCTCCTCGAGATCACCTGACCGCCGCGCGGCAGACAGAGTGTCGGCGGTGGATGGCACGATCGGGGACGTGACCGTCTCCTCCACCCCTCGCGACGACACCCTGTCCCTCGCCCAGGCCCGCCGCGTCGCGCTGGCCGCCCAGGGTTTCACCGACCGACGGCCACGCGGCGTGCCGGACATGCGGGCCCTTCGCCGGGTGATGGGGCGGGTCGGGGTGCTGCAGATCGACTCCGTCAACGTGCTCACCCGATCGCACTATCTTCCGGTGTTCAGCCGGGTCGGCCCCTACCCCTGCGGGCTGCTCGACCGGGCGGCCTCCGGGGCTCCGCGACTGCTGTTCGAGTACTGGGGTCACGTCGCCTCGTTCATGCCGGTGACCACCCAGCGGTATCTGCGGTTCCGGATGGCACGGGCGGACAGCCAGGCCTGGGGCAGAATCAGCCGGATGGGGCGGGACAAGCCGGACTTCGTCGCCTGGGTGCTGGACGAGGTACGGGAGAGGGGACCGCTGACCGCCCGCGAGATCGAGCACGACGTGCCGCGTCCCCGCATCCACTGGGGATGGAACTGGAGCGAGGTCAAGACGGCGCTGGAGTGGTTGTTCTTCCGTGGGGAGGTCACAGCCGCTCGGCGGAACGGGGCCTTCGAGCGTGTGTACGACGTGCCCGAGCGGGTGCTGCCGGATGAGGTGCTCTACGCACCGACCCCGTCGGTCGAGGAAGCACACCGCGAACTGGTCCGGATCGCGGCACGCGCGCACGGGGTGGCGACCGAGGTGTGTCTGCGCGACTACTTCCGGCTCGGCGTGGCCGAGACGCGCCGGGCCGTACGGGACCTCGTCGAGTCGGGTGAGCTGCGCCCGGTGCACGTCGATGGCTGGCCTCGGCCGACCTACCTGCACCGCGATGCGGAGCTTCGCCGCCGGGTGTCGGCACGCGCGCTGCTCAGCCCGTTCGACTCCCTGGTGTGGGAGCGGGCGCGCACCGAGCGGCTGTTCGGGTTCACCTACCGGCTGGAGATCTACGTACCCCCGGCGAAGCGGGTCCACGGCTACTACGTGCTCCCGTTCCTCCTAGGTGACCGTCTCGTCGCGCGGGTCGACCTCAAGGCCGAACGGGGGGCGGGGCTGCTGCGGGTGCAGTCGGCTCACGCCGAGCCGCACGCGCCGGACGGCACGCCCGACGAGCTCGCCGGCGAGCTCGAGGCCATGGCGGAGTGGCTGGGCCTGGACGCCGTGGCTCCCGCCGTTGGCTCGGCCGGGCGGGGCGATCTCGCCCCGGCTCTGGCGGCGGCGCTTCGTCGTTGAATAGCCGAGAACGGGTGACGACGGGCTTTCTTCTCGTCACCGAACCCATACGATGGCAGTGCTGGTGAGTGACGCGCAGCCTGGCTAAGGAGCCAACCGAGTGCCAGTCATTGTTGACAGAGTCCTTCGCGCCGGCGAGGGAAAGATCCTTCGTAAGCTCAGGCGGACCGCCGACCAAGTCAACTCCATCGAGGAGGACTTCGTTGAGCTGACCGACGCCGAGCTTCGTGCCCTGATCGACGAGTACCGCGACCGCTTCGAGGCCGGCGAGACCCTCGACGACCTGCTGCCCGAGGCGTTCGCGACGGTACGGGAGGCGGCCAAACGCACCCTCGGGCAGCGGCACTTCGACGTACAGATCATGGGCGGCGCTGCCCTGCACATGGGCAACATCGCCGAGATGAAGACCGGTGAGGGGAAGACGCTCGTCGCGACCCTGCCGGTGTACCTCAACGCCGTGGCCGGACGCGGGGTGCACGTCATCACCGTCAACGATTACCTGGCCAGACGCGACGCGGAGTGGATGGGCCGGATCTACCAGTTCCTCGGCCTGGAGGTCGGTGTCATCCTCGCCCAGATGCCGCCGGCCGAGCGACGCAAGGCGTACGCCGCGGACGTCACCTACGGCACCAACAACGAGTTCGGCTTCGACTACCTGCGCGACAACATGGCCTGGTCGATGGACGAGGTCGTACAGCGCGGGCACAACTTCGCCATCGTGGACGAGGTCGACTCGATCCTCGTCGACGAGGCCCGTACGCCACTGATCATCAGCGGCCCGGCCGAGCAGAACTCCCGGTGGTACACCGAGTTCGCGAAGATCGCCCCGCGGCTGCGCCGCGACGTCGACTACGAGGTCGACGAGAAGAAGCGCACGGTGGGCATCCTCGAGCCCGGCGTCGAGAAGGTCGAGGACTGGCTGGGCATCGACAACCTGTACGAGCCGGTCAACACGCCGCTGGTGAGCTTCCTCAACAACGCGATCAAGGTCAAGGAGCTCTACAAGCGGGACAAGGACTACGTCGTGATGAACGGCGAGGTCCTGATCGTCGACGAGTTCACCGGGCGCATCCTGCATGGCCGCCGCTACAACGAGGGGATGCACCAGGCCATCGAGGCCAAGGAGGGCGTCCGGATCAAGGACGAGAACCAGACGCTCGCCACGATCACCCTGCAGAACTACTTCCGCCTCTACGAGAAGCTCGCCGGCATGACCGGCACGGCGCTCACCGAAGCAGCGGAGTTCAACAAGATCTACGACCTCGGCGTCGTCCCGATCCCGACGAACGAGCCGATGGTCCGGCTCGACCAGGCGGACGTCGTCTACAAGGGCGAGGACGGCAAGTTCGAGGCGGTGGCCGAGGACATCGCCGAGCGGTACGAGAAGGGTCAGCCGGTCCTCGTCGGCACCACCAGCGTCGAGAAGTCCGAGCGGCTGTCCCGGCTGCTCAAGCGGCAGGGCGTCGCGCACGAGGTGCTCAACGCGAAGCACCACGAGCGGGAGGCCATCATCATCGCGCAGGCCGGCCGCAAGGGTGCGGTCACCGTGGCGACGAACATGGCCGGCCGCGGCACCGACATCATGCTGGGTGGGAACCCGGAGTTCATGGCCGACCTCGAGCTGCACGAGCGCGGCCTGTTGCCGCTGGAGACGCCGGAGGAGTACGAGAAGGCGTGGCCGGAGGCGCTGGAGAAGACCAAGAAGGCGGTCGCCGAGGAGCACGACGAGGTCGTCAAGCTCGGTGGGCTCTACGTGGTGGGCACCGAGCGGCACGAGTCCCGCCGTATCGACAACCAGCTCCGTGGCCGGTCCGGCCGGCAGGGTGACCCCGGCGAGTCGCGCTTCTACCTGTCGCTGCAGGACGACCTGATGCGGCTGTTCAACTCGGCCCGCGTCGAGGCGATGATGGAACGCCTCAGCATGCCCGACAACGTGCCCATCGAATCGAAGATCGTGACCAACGCGATCCGGTCGGCGCAGAGCCAGGTCGAGCAGCAGAACTTCGAGATCCGCAAGAACGTCCTCAAGTACGACGAGGTACTCAACCGGCAGCGGCAGGTCATCTACGCGGAGCGCCGCAAGGTGCTCGAGGGCGCGGACCTGAGCGAACAGATCCGGCACATGATCGACGACGTGGTCGAGGGGTACGCCACCGGGGCGACCGCCGAGGGCTTTCCCGAGGAATGGGATCTGGACAGGCTCTGGCAGGCGTTCCGGCAGCTCTACCCGATCCGGGTCACCGTCGACGAGGTCATCGAGGAGTGCGGTGACGTCTCCGGCCTGTCGGGGGAGTTCCTCGCCGAGCGGATCAAGGAAGATGCCCAGGCCGAGTACGACCGGCGCGAGGAGGAGCTCGGCCCGGACGTCCTGCGCGAGGTGGAGCGGCGGGTAGTGCTGTCCGTGCTGGACCAGAAGTGGCGCGAGCACCTGTACGAGATGGACTACCTCCAGGAAGGCATCGGGCTTCGGGCCATGGCCTCCCGTGACCCGCTGGTCGAGTACCAGCGGGAGGGCTACGAGATGTTCAACACGATGCTCGAAGGCATCAAGGAGGACTCGGTCAGGTACCTGTTCGACGTCCAGATCGAGGTCCGCGAGCCGGCGGCCGCGTCGGCCGCGCCTGCGACGGAGGAGACCCCCGACTCGGGGTCCGCGGACGCCGAGATGGTGACGGCGGGGGCAGCGGGTCCGAGCGCGGCATCCGGTGGTGGCGAAGCCGCGGCCATTCAAGGCCTGAGCCAGCCTCGGCGGCCGGCGCAGCTGCAGTACAGCGCGCCGACCGTGGACGGCCCGGCCGGCGTCGCCGAGCGGCGTGAGGAGGGCGGGGACGGTCAGTTCTCCGAGGTACCGCGCAACGCGCCCTGCCCCTGCGGATCCGGCAAGAAGTACAAGCGCTGCCACGGCGACCCCCGGCTCCGCGGGTAGCCTCCCTCAGCCCGGGCGGATGGGGCCGACCTCGAGGGCGGTGCATTGCCAGCGCCCGCTGCGGTCCTCCAGGCGTAAGGCGAAGGCGTGGCGGCGCCTCCCGATCTGGACGACCGCCGACACCCCGTCGAGCGGCTCCGACCAGCGGACCGACTGGAGGATCGGCCGCTGTTGAATCCGCGACGGCCTGCCGGTCCGCCGCAGCAGTTCCTCGTAGACCTCGACGGAGGTCCAACGGACCAGTTGTTGCACGGCCCGTCGCCCGCAGAGCACCTCCAGCAGGGCTTGGACGAAGCTTCTCGTCCACTGGGCCAGCGGCGGCGGTCCCGAACTCGCCGCCGGTCGGCCCCGGGCCTCGTCCGGGCGCACCAGGCGCAGGCGCGGAGCCGGGGGTTTTGACGGCCGGGAGAGGGCGGGAAACGAGAGGGCGAGTGTGCCCTGGACGGCCCCGCGTACGGCGCCCGGCTCGCCCGACATCGAGGGGGAGCCCGTCTCGTCGTCGTACGGCGGGTCTGCCTGTGGCGCGGGCAGCAGGCGCAGATGGGAGGAGCGAGGCATGAGTCCTCCTGCGATTGTCTCGGCCGAACGGAACCGGAGCTGACGGAACTTGGGTGGCTCAGTTGGTGTCCGGGCTTGGTGTCCGACCGATCACAGATCGCGGCCCGGTGCCCCTGCCGCGCCACCATCGAGGGCAGCGTTCCCGTGACAAGGGTGCCGGTTTGAGCTTCGGGTCGCACAGCGTCGGACGGGGCATGTGGACATCTCCCCGCATGCAGCGGTGCTGTGGACGCCCGTCCTGTGTGCAGATGACGACAGCCGTAGCCATCGATCGCCCCCGTTGGTCCCAAGCGTTTCTGCTCTGGCACTCATATGAAGACGCGGGGCCGACGCCTGATACGCGCTTCGCCGAGATCTATGTTGCGGGGGTGCGAATCGGACAAAACGACCCCCGCAACATAGATCTCGGCGGGTTGACTAACTCGGACTGGCTCCCGGGCCGGACGGGGGAGCGTCCGCGGACGAAGCGGGCGCACGCTCCGGTTGCAGCTGGTCGGCGTCGGCGGCGGCGTCGCCCCCAGGCTCCCGGCCGGGCGTCAGGATGTTGAGCTTCGTGATCAAGAAGTAGAACACGAAGTAGTAGACGACCGCGTAGGCCAGCCCCATCAGGACGATCCCCAGCACCTGCTCGGAGTTGTCCTTGCGGAAGTTCAGCAGGAAGTCGATGGCGCCGGCGGAGAAGCCGAATCCGAGCTGCCCGCCGAACGCCGCCACCACGAACATCGAGATGCCGGTGAGCACGATGTGCACGGCGAACAGCAGCGGCGCGATGAAGATGAACGAGAACTCGATCGGCTCGGTGATGCCGGTGACGAACGCGGTCAGCGCACCGGCGAACATGATGCCGCCAACGGCGGCGCGTCGCTCCGGCGGCGCGGCCCGCCATATCGCCAGCGCCGCGGCCGGCAGGCCGAACATGATGACCGGGAAGAACCCGGCGAGGAACGACCCTGCGTCGGGGTCGCCGGCGAAGTAGCGGTTGATCTCGCCCTGTACGCCCTCGAACTCGCCGAACACGAACCAGATAAGCGTGTTGACGATGTGGTGCAGCCCGAACGGTATGAGCAGCCGGTTGACCGCGCCGTAGACCCCGGCCCCCACGGCGCCGGCGCCCATGATCCACTCGCCGAAGGCGTTGATCCCGGCGCCGATGAACGGCCACACCAGGCCGAAGATCACCGCTAGGACGAAGGCCGCACCCGCGGTGACGATCGGCACGAAGCGCCGGCCGCCGAAGAACGCGAGCCAGGCCGGCAGCTTGACCCGGTGGTAGCGCTGCCAGAGCAGGGCGGCCATGAGCCCGATCAGGATGCCGCCGATCACCCCGGTCGGGCCCAGGTTCGGAGTGAACCGGATCAGGCCCTCGATCGGCTCCCCGGTCTCCGGGTGCGGCGTCCAGACCCGCTCCTGGATCCGCGAGTCGGCGAACATGGTCAGCGAGACCTGGTTGAAGACCAGGTAGCCGACGACCGCGGCGAGCGCGGTGGATCCGTCGGAGCGGCGGGCGAAGCCGATGGCCACACCGACCGCGAACAGCAGCGGCAGGTAGTCGAAGAGAATTCCGCCGGCCGCCCCGACGATCGGGGCGACGCTGGCCATCCAGCCGAACCCGCCCACCGACGCGAGTCCGTCGGTGCCGAGCATGTCGGGCTGGCCGAGGCGAAGGAATATCGCCGCGGCCGGCAGCACAGCGATCGGCATCATCAGGCTGCGGCCGATGCGCTGCAGGACGGCGAGAGTACGTGATGCGGTCGCGGGAGCCGGTGGCAGCCCGCCTTCCGCGGCGGTCGAACTCATCGGAGATACCTCCTCGTATCAGCGAGGCGGGGCGCCTCGCCCGGGGGTTTCGAGTGCGGCATGGAGCTGGTAGCGGTCCGCTCGGTAGGTCGAGACCACGAGCTCGATGGCGGTGCCGGAGGCGAACGAGCGGCGCTGCAGGAGCAGTACGGCGCTCCCGCCGCGAAGGCCCAGCAGGCCGGCGTCACGGGGGTCGGCGATGCCGGCCTCGATGGTCTGCTCCCCGGAGTCCAGCACCACGCCGTACCTTTCCTCCAGCAGCTCGTACAGGGACCGGTCGGCGAGCGGCTGGTCGAGCAGGTCCGGCGCCACGGCCGCCGGGAGGTGCGAGCGCTCGATCGCCATCGGTTCCCCTTCGGCGGTCCGCAGCCGCTCGATGTAGTGCACCTCCGTGCCCGGCCGGAGGCTGAGCGCCCGGGCGAGGTGTCCGCTCGCCGCCACCGTGCGGCGGTCGAGATCACGCGCACCCGGCTGGAGACCGCGGGCCAGCATGTCCTCGGTGAACGAGGTGAACGACAGGTGCATCTCGATCTTCGGACGGGCGACGAACGTGCCCCTGCCCGGGACCCGGTACAGCCGGCCCTCGGAAACCAGGTGGTCGACGGCCTGCCGCACGGTCATCCTGGACAGCCCATAGCGCCCTCCGAGCTCGCGCTCGGAGGGGATGGGTGCGTCGAAGGCCAGCTCCTTCTCCTCGATGAGGTCGAGAAGGATCTCCCGGAGCTGGAAGTACTTCGGTACCGGGCTGCGCGGATCGATCCGCACTTCCTCGCGCCTGCTTCCTGAGCTAGTGTGCAAGTTGGTCTAGGCCGGACTAGACCACACACCGCAGGGAGTGTCAACGGTGGGTGGGGAGTTCGTTATCGCGGCGAAACGCGTCGTCGCCGACGGGCCGGACGGCGGCCGTCTGCTCGAGCCGGGACTCGTCCGCATCGTCGACGGCGTCGTCGCCGAGGTCCGCCGCGGGCGGCCGGACGGCGTCCCCGACGTCCAACTCCTCGCCGGGTTCCTCGCGCCCGGTCTGATCGATCTCCAGGTCAACGGCTACTTCGGCGTGGACCTGGTCGACGCCGACCCCGGCGGCTGGGCCCGGGTGGCCGAGGGGCTCCCGCGGACCGGGGTGACCGCCTTCGTCCCGACGTTCATCTCCGCCCCGGTGCCCGTGCTCGTGGACGCGCTGCGGCGCACCGCCGACCTGCTGCCCCGCCTCCGGGATGGGGCCCGGGTGCTCGGCGTGCACGTCGAGGGCCCGTTTCTGTCCCGCCGGCACAAGGGCGCGCACAACGAGGCCTGGCTCACCGATCCGGACCCCAAGTCGGTGCTCGCGCTCGTCGAGGCCGGACGGGACCTGCTGAGCATCGTCACGCTCGCGCCGGAGCGGACCGGCGCGCTGGACGCGGTACGGACCCTCGCCGAGGCCGGGGTCCTGGTGAGCCTGGGGCACTCGGACGCGACGGCGGATCAGGCCAGGGCGGCCGCCGACGCCGGGGCGCGCAAGGTGACGCACCTGTTCAACGCGCAGCGCCCGCTGCACCACCGCGAACCCGGGCTGGCCGGCCAGGCGTTGACCGACCCGCGGCTGGCCTCCGGCCTGATCGTCGACCTGCACCACGTCGCCGGGCCGGTCTGCCGGCTGGCCCTGGCCGCGGCACCCGGCAGGATCTGCCTGGTCACCGACGCGGTATCGGCGGCCGGCATGCCGCCGGGCGAGTACGTTCTCGGGGACCGGCGGGTCACGATGGGCGAGACGGGGTCCCCGGTGCTGCCGGACGGAACGCTGGCCGGCTCGACGCTGCGCCTCGACGAGGCGGTAGGGAACCTGGTGGGGCTCGGCGTCGACCCGGTCGCCGCCGTCGACGCCGCCACCCGGGTGCCCGCCGACCTCGTCGGACGCGGCGATCTCGGCAGAATCGCGCCAGGGGCGCCGGCCGACCTCGTCTGGCTCGACGACGAGCTGCGTGCGCGAAAGACGTGGATCGGGGGAACACCCGTGTTCGGAGATGCACCATGAGCACACGGATGCGGGCCGAGATAGAGGAGCAGCCGGCCGCCCTGCGGGCCACCCTCGACGCGCTGCTTCCGCTGCTGCCCGACGTCGCGTCCGTCGCGCGCGGCACCCGACAGGTGCTGTTCATCGCCCGGGGGTCGTCCGACAACGCCGCGGTCTACGGGCGCTACCTGGTCGAGGTCTGCTGCGGCCGGCTCGGTTCCCTGGCCTCGCCGTCGGTGGCCACCACCTACGGCGGCCGCCTGGACCTCGACGGCGTCCTCGCGGTCGGGCTCTCCCAGTCCGGGCGCACCAGGGAGATCGTCGAGACGCTCGGCTGGGCGGCCGAGTGCGGCGCGCGTACCGTCGCGGTCAGCAACGTGGCAGCTTCGCCGCTCGCCGAGGTCGCCGAGCTCGCCCTGATCACCGAGGCGGGTGAGGAGGTAGCGGTCCCGGCGACGAAGACCTACACCACCCAGCTCGCCGCGCTGGCCGTACTGGCGCTCGCCATGTGCCCCGGCGACGAGGTCGACCGCCTGGTCGCCGAGCTGCGGCACGCGCCCGACGAGGTCGAAGGAGCGTTGGCGACGGCCGCCGCGGCCGAAGAGCTGGCCGACGAGCTGACGGCGGTGACCGGCGCCGTGGTCTCCGGCCGCGGGTTCGGCTTCTCCGCCGCGCTCGAGCTTGCCCTCAAGCTCAAGGAGGCGTGCTACCTGCACGCCATCGGGCTGTCGTACGCGGACCTGCTGCACGGCCCGATCGCTGTCGTCGACGAGGACACCCCGGCGATCCTCGTCGCGCCGGCTTCCGGGCCAACGCTTTCCGGGATGGTCGCCGTGGCCGAGCGGGTCACGGGGGCGGGAGCGAAGGCGTACGGGATCGGGGGCGACGGCCGGCTTGCGACCGCCTGCACCCGTACGCTGCCCGGGACCGGTCTGCCGGAGTGGCTGGCTCCACTCGGCCTGGTCGTGCCCGCCCAGCTGTTGACCGAGGCGCTGGCTCGGCGGCTCGACATCGACCCCGACCTGCCGCGAGGGCTCGGCAAGGTGACGCAAACTGACTTATTCGGCGACAAGCAGGAGGACATCAATGGCCGATCAGGCGGAGCGTATCCTCGCCGCGCTCGGGGGTCCGGACAACGTGATCGAGATCGAGCCGTGCATCACCCGGCTCCGTACCGAAGTACGTGACCCCTCGCTGGTGGACCAGGCCGCGCTGAAGGCTGCCGGAGCCCACGGGGTGCTGGCGAGCGGCAGCGTGATCCAGGTGGTCATGGGGCCGGAGGCGGACACGATCGCGAGCGACATCGAGGACCTCCTCGAGTGACGGAGAGCGCGAGGGTCGTGAGGGCCCCGGTGGCGGGGCGCGCGGTGGGGCTCGCCGCCGTGCCGGACCAGGTCTTCGCCCAGGCCATGGTGGGCCCGGGCACCGCCATCGACCCGGCGCGCGGTCCCGGCGAAGCCGTGGCGCCGGTCGACGGGCGGCTGGTCAAGCTGCATCCGCACGCGTTCGTCGTCGTAGATCCGGCGGGGCGCGGCGTACTTGTCCACCTCGGCGTCGACACCGTGGAGCTCAGGGGAGAGGGCTTCGAGCTGCTCGCCGCCGAGGGTGACGAGGTGACGGCCGGCCGGCCGCTCGTACGGTGGGATCCGGCGGCCGTCGAGTCCGGCGGGCGCTCGCCGATCTGCCCGGTCGTCGCGCTGGACGCGGAACCGGACCGGCTGGCGCATCTGGTGGAGTCCGGCCAGGTCGTGACCGGGGACGAGCTTTTCACCTGGATGTAGCGGGACGTAGTGGAGACCATGGACGCCGCCCTCTTCGATCTCGACGGCACGCTGGTCCTGACCGAGGCGCGCAGCCGGCTGCTGTGGGCAGCGGTTTTCGAGCTGCACGGCGTCGAGGCCGACGACGACCTGCTGGACCAGTTCGTCGGGCGGCGCGGGCGGGAGGTGCTCCGCGAGATGCCGCACCTGTTTCCCGGCCGCGACCCGGACTCGGTCACCGAGGAGGTGTGGGAATACGAGGACAAGCTCGACCTGCCGCCGGTGCGGCCGGTGCCCGGAGCCGTCGAGCTGACGGGCCGCATCGAGGCGGCCGGGGTGCCGCTCGCCCTGGTCACCTCGGCCCGCCGCCCGTACGCCGAGGACAAGCTCGCGGCGATCGACCTGGCCGACCGGTTCGGCGTGATGGTGACCGGGGACGACGTCATGCGCGGCAAGCCCGACCCGGAGGGCTACCTGATCGGCTGCGCCCGGCTCGGCGTCGGCCCGGCCGGCGCGGTGGCCTTCGAGGATTCGCCGGCTGGCGTGAAGGCCGCGAAGGGGGCGGGGCTGTACTGCGTGGCGGTCTCGACCAGCGTGCCGCCCGCCGAGCTGGCCGCCGCCGACGAGGTGGTGGCCGATCTGTCCGAGGTGAGCTGGCCGCCGGCCGGGGGCGGACGCACCGGCAGCACGGGCAAGGAGGGTTAGGAGTGGCAGTACGTCGAATAACGGTCGCCGCCGAGGTTGGCCTGCACGCGCGCCCGGCGGCGCTGTTCGTCCGGGCCGCCGGGAAGGCGCCGGGGGAGGTCACGGTGGCCAAGGGCGTCGGCGAACCCGTCAACGCCAAGAGCATTCTCGCGGTGCTGTCCCTCGATGTCCGCAACGGAGACGAGATCACCGTCCGGGTCGAGGGCGACCAAGCCGGGCAGGTGCTGGACGAGCTGGTCCGCCTCGCCGAGACCCGGGAATCCGCCGGTGGCTGATACCGGGCGCGAGCTGCGCGGGACCGGGGTCAGCCAGGGCGTCGGCGCCGGGCCGGTCCGCCGGTTTCTGGCGCAGGTCGCCGAGCCGCCGGCGGGCGAGCTCCGCGTCGGCGCGGCCGACGCGGAGCGGGCGCGGGCGGCCGACGCGCTGGAGGCGGTCGCGGCCGACCTCGAGAACCGGGGGCTGCGGGCCGGCGACCGCGCCGGTGACGCCGCCCGTGACGTGCTGGCCGCGCAGGCGCTCATGGCGCGCGACCCCGGCCTCGCCGAGGAGGTCGCCCGGCGGATCGAGGCCGGGGGGTCCGCGGAGCGGGCGGTGTACGACGCGTTCGGCACCTATCGGGAGATGCTGGCCGGGGCCGGCGAGTACCTCGCGGCCAGGGTCGCCGACCTGGACGACGTACGGGACCGGGCAATCGCTGCGCTGCGCGGCGAGCCGAGGGGGCCGGGTGCAGGGCCGGCCGACGCCGCGGAGCCGCCCGGCGGCGAGCCGTACGTGCTGGTTGCCCGCGATCTCGCTCCCGCCGACACCGCGCTGCTCGACCCGAGCCGGGTGGCCGCCTTCGTCACCGAGGAGGGCGGTCCGACCAGCCACACCGCGATCCTGGCCCGCGCGCTGGGCGTGCCCGCGGTGGTGGCGTGCGCCGGTGCGGCGGCGCTGGCCGACGGCACGCCGGTGCTGGTGGACGGGGCTACCGGGGTGGTGCGGATCGGCGCGTCCGCGGCGGAGCTCCGCGCCGCACGGGAGGACGCGGCCCGGCGGCGTGCCGCGTCCTCGGTCCCGACCGGCCCGGGCGCGACCGCGGACGGCCGTCGGGTGGCGCTGCTGGCCAACATCGGGGGACCGAAGGACCTGGCCGCGGCCGTGGACGCCGGCGCGGAGGGCATCGGGCTGTACCGCACGGAGTTCCTGTTCCTGAACCGGGACAGCCCGCCGGGCGCGCCGGAACAGGAGGACGCCTACCGGGCCGCGCTGGACGCGTTCCCGGGCGGCCGGGTGATCGTGCGTGTCCTCGACGCCGGCGCCGACAAGCCGCTGGGTTTCCTGCCGCCACCGAGCCCGGAGCCCAACCCGGCGCTGGGTGAGCGGGGCGTACGCATGCTGCGGCGGCACCCCGACGTGCTCGCCGGCCAGCTGGATGCCCTGGCCCGGGCCGCCGCCGGGGGAGGGGCCCGGCTGGAGGTGATGGCGCCGATGGTCGCGGACGCTGCCGAGGCCGCCTGGTTTGCCGACGCCTGCCGGGAGGCCGGAATCCGTACCGGCATCGGGGTGATGGTCGAGCTGCCGTCCGCGGCGCTGCGGGCCCGCGACATCGTCGTCGCCGTCGACTTCGTCAGCATCGGGACCAACGACCTGGCCCAGTACGCGTTCGGCGCCGACCGGCAGGTCGGTGCGCTCGCCCGGCTACAGGACCCGTGGGGGCCGGCGCTCCTCGACCTCGTCGCGCTGACGGCCGACGCCGCCGGGGATGCCGGCAAGGGCTGCGGCGTATGTGGGGAGGCGGCGGCCGACCCGGCGCTCGCCTGCGTGCTCGTCGGCCTCGGAGTGACCAGCCTGTCCATGGCCGCCATGGCGATCCCCGCCGTCCGGACGGCGGTGGCCAGGAATACCGCAGCGCAGTGCCGTGAGGCCGCCGTCGCCGCGCGCGCCGCGGCGACCGCCGGGGACGCCCGGGCGGCGGCGAGGGCAGCCCTCACCGGCTAAGGGTCGGGAACGCCACAGCAGGAACAGGCCGGCGGCGGAGAACAGGGCCAGGGACGCCCAGGTCACCGGCCAGCTACTCGCCGCCCGTATCAGGCCGACGACGACCGCGGCGATAGCGCCGCCAGCGAACAGGATCGTGCTGAGCACGCCGTGCACGCCCCCGAGCTGTTCCGGCGGACAAGCGGCGGCCACGACCGTGAACGCCAGCCCGTTCCAGCCCATGCTCGTGACCGTGGCGGCGGCGAGCAGCGGCACCACCCACGACGACCCGGTGGCCGCGGTGAAGCCGGCGACCAGCGACAGGACCCCGGCCGCCGCTCCGAAGCCGGCGAGCAGCGCGGAGCGTCGGTGCGGGACACGGTCGGAGAACCATCCCACCGCGGCGCGCATGAGCCCTCCGCCGAGCAGGACGGCGGTCAGCAGGGTCGCCGCCGCCACGCCGTCCCAGCCTCGCTCGTCGTGCAGAAACAACACGGCGTAGCCCAGGTAGCCCCACTGCGGGAAGGTGAACAGGCCGCAGCCGACCATCACGTAGAGGAGCCGACGGTCGGCGAGGCTGGTGCGCAGAGCCGGGATCGCCAGTCCCTGGCCCGCGCCTCCGGATCGATCCGCGCGACCGAACCCGACGGCGGACAGCGCGACGGCGGCCAGGAAGACGCCCGAGAGGACGAGCAGCGCCGTCCCGGCGCCGTGCTCCGCGGCGATGCGCGGCAGTAGGTACGTGGCCCCGGCCGTGCCCAGCGGCACCGCCATCTGCCGCAACCCGAGCGCGAGGCCGAGCCGGCCCGGGCCGGCACGGATCGCGAGGGCCTTACCGACGGCCCCGTTTGGGCCGGCCAGGCCGAATCCGGCCATGAGAAGGAAGATCAACAGCCCGGCGAACACTGTCTGCCGGCTCGCCAGGACCAGCGAAACGGTGCACAGCGACATGCCGGCGACGACGACCGCCCGCTCGCCGACCCGGTCGGCGAGGATGCCGCAGACGAGGACGGCGCAGGTCACCCCGATGCCGGTGGCGGCGAGCAGCAGCGACAGCGTGGCCGGCGTGGTGTGCACCTGCTCCCGCAGCGCCGGCGCCATGCTCGGTAGCCCCTGCTGAAGGCCGGAGGAGACGCCCTGGGCGACGACGCCGGTAAGGATGGTGAGAGCGAGCGGAGGCTGCAGCGGCCGCGTCGTGGCCATGGACTGGTGCGCCTCCGATAAGGGTGAGGAGATTCTTGCCGCTCGGCTCCCCATTCTGTCTGGCCAAACGGGCCCCTCGCTGTGAAGCTGATCACCTAGAAGGGTGGTAACTAGCTCGACGGCCGAGTAGACAACCGGTTTCTGGGCGGTGAAACGGTCCGTAATGTCGCATTACTTGCATTTGGGCAGATCATTAGCGTGCGATAAGTTCTCCCCAGGGCTGGTTCGCCCAGCCCGACGCCGTGGCCCCGACCGCGACCCGGAGTTGGATGAGGATCGCGATCGTCACCGAGACGTGGCGGCCGTATACAGACGGCGTGGTGACCAGGCTGGTCGCCACCGTCCGTGAGCTTCGTCGGCGGCAACACGAGGTGTTGGTGATCGCACCCCGAGGCGGTGAGGCCGACTTCGACGGCGCCACCGTTCGGGGCGTGCCGACCTTCAGCGTTCCGTTTGTCTACGGGGGACGCCCGTGGGGGATCCCGCTGCCACGGGTGCGCCGTTATCTCCGCGACTTCCGGCCGGACGTCGTCCACGTGGTGAACCCGATCATGCTCGGCATCGCGGGGGTCACCGCCGCGGTCAGCCAGGGCGTCCCGCTGGTCACCTCGTACCACACGAACGTGGGCAAGTACGCGAGCTACTACCACCTGGGCTGGTTGCGGCCGGTGATCCGCTTCGCCGAGTGGCTGCTTCACCGCCGGGCGGCGGTCAGCCTGGCGACCTCCGCGGCCGCCTGCGCCGAGCTGCGTGAACGGGAATTTCTCCGGGTACGGCTGTGGCGCCGTGGGGTGGATCTGAAGCTGTTCAACCCGGCCCGACGCGCCAGACGTGAAGGGCCGATCAACGGGTATCCCGTGCCGGGTACCCCGGTCACCGTGCTGTACGTGGGGCGGCTCGCCGAGGAGAAGGACCTGCACCGGCTTGAGTCCCTGGCGCTGTCCGACGAGGGGATGCACCTCAAGCTCGTGGGCGACGGTCCCGCGGGCCGGCAGCTGCGGCAGCGCTTCGCGGGCGGCCCGGTCACGTTCACCGGTGAGCTGTTCGGGGACGACCTCGCCGACGCCTACGCCGACGCCGACGTCTTCGTGTTCCCCTCGACCACCGAGACGCTGGGGCTGGTGTTGCTGGAGGCGCTGGCCTCCGGGCTGCCGGTGGTCGCGCCGGACACTCCGGTCAGCCGGGAGATCCTGGGTGACTGCCCGGCCTGTCAGTTCTTTCCGGTGGACGACCCGGGCAGCATCCCGACGCTGATCAAGGAATTGCTGGACCGAGCGCCGAGTTCGGAGCTGGGCCGGGCGGCCCGCCGGGAGGTCGAGAGCTGGAGCTGGGAGGAGGCCACCGCCCAGCTCGTCGAGTATTACGAGGAGGCGCGGGCGAGCCACCGCCCCTCCCGGGGCGGTTAGGCGGCTTGTTGGTGTGGTCCGTCGCGGGTGCGTCGAGCGGCATCGCTGGCGCGGCGGCGGATGTGGTAGGTGATTTTGTCGTCTGGGTGTCGGGTGACCTGGATCCGGTTGGGGTGGCGGTTTTGTACCGGTTGTGGGCGGGGCAGCACAGCGCGGTGTTGGCGTAGCTTTGCCCGGTGGTGCGGGGATCATCGTCGTCGGCGGGTTTGGCCAGCGGGTCCAACGCGGCGCGGAGTCGGTTCTTCAGCTCCGGGTCCAGCAAGCCGTCGATGCGGCCCATCCCGTCTATTTTGAATGTATCGTTAGACACACCCTCGACCAGAGCCGCACACCACCCTGTAAGGCAGACCGGGTCCTTCGAGTCTCGCCACGCGGACGCTACCTCCACCCGATCGGGTCATTCTTCGCCGGGTCGGCGGCTGCGTGTGCTGACCCGGAGTTCGCGGTAGGACGCGGCGAACACGGCCCACCATTCGTGGGGGTCGGTCGCGGTAATCGCTTGTGCGAGCTGCTTTGCTGATGCCGTCCGCAGGGCAGCGGTGGATGATTCGCGCCAAGCGGCAGTGTTGTTTCCTTGGGCCTCGTACTCGTGGGCTTGCAGTAGGGTCTCGATCTTGTCTGCGTCGCGGGCGACTTGTGCCTCGAGGGTCTCGCTGGCCTCGTACTCGGCTACGAGATCTTGAAAGACCTTGGTCAGAGCGTCGGGCATGGCCGATGTCTGGTGAGCCGATACGGCTTCCGGCACAGCCGTATTCACGTAGGCACGTCCGACCGACGGGACGTCGCCGACCCTGGTCTCGTGCGAGTCGTGCATGAGACAAAGCGCGGCGGTGCGCCCCACATCAGCGCCTTCTAGCGTGGCCAGCGCGATACCTACGGCGCCAACGCGGAACGAGTGCTCAGCGACGGTCTCCGGCTGGGGGACGCCCAGCAGAAGCCAGCCGGCGCGGGTGATGTGCTTCAGGTGCCCCATTTCGAACAGGAACGTTGCTACTCCCGCTAGCGGGTGCTCCTTTTGGTCCGGAGTGGGAAGGCTTGCCTGACCTTGGACGAAGACGCCGCTTCCGGCGCGGCTGCGCACGAAGCCTTCGTCTCGGAGGGTTCGGAGGGCGGTCTGTACTGTCATCCGCGAGACGCCGAAGAACTTGGCTAGCTCGGCCCCGGTCGGGAGCTGCGATCCGGGTTCAAACTCACCGGTGAGGATCGCCGCGCGGATCGATGCGGCGATTTGGACGTGGGGGTGCCGCTTGTCTGCCGGGTCGATGGGCTGCATACCCGGCATGCTAGCTGCCTAGACAGATGTGTTGGCTGATTAGGTGGCCAGCTTTACAATCGGTCTAGATTAATTACCAATCGACCTAGATAGGTTGCCCCAGAGGGGTTCGTCATGGACCCATGGGCGGTGCGGCAGGAGATCGCCCGCAGGCTCGGGGACGAGTGCCCGACATGGCGGGTGTGGATCACCGAGAACTGGTGGCTGGCCACCCGGAAGACGGCGGCGCTGCCGCCCGGCCGGTCTACCCTCGGACGCCGAGCGGCCGGCCCGGCGACTCGGTGGGCAACATCTTCGACTTCCTGCCGTAGAAGTGAGGAGCGGATGACAGGCAAGCACGACGACAACGGACCGTGGGCGAAGTCGGCGCTGCGCATCGAGTCCGCCGTCCTGTCGGTCGAGGAGATCGGCCGACGCATGGGGCAGGCCAGCACCGACGCGAAAGCCCCGAACTGCTGGATCGTGGACCTCGAACCCGACGACAGCCTTCCGCTCAACGATCAGCTCCCCGCCGTGGAGCGGTTCATCGCCGCCAAGATCGACGTGTTGGAGGAGCTGGCCCCGGCGTGCGAGATCGACCTGTTCCTGGGCTGGCACCCGGAAGCGGGGCAGGACGGGATCGTGTTCCAGCCGTCGTTGATCAAGCTCCTGGGCAGGATCGGTGCCGTCGTAACGCTCGACACCTACACCAGGTCCGAGGACGACGACCCGCCGAACGACTGACACGCTGCGGAAACATCTGGCGGGCCTACCGTTGGTGCGGTAGACCGTCGGGCATGTACTCACCGTGGTTCACCGTGGTACTTCCGGTGGTGCTTTCAGGTGTCATCGGCTCGGGTTCCGCGTTCTTCGTGGCGCGGATGACGCACAGGCATGAGCGTGACCGGACGCGCGAGGAGGCCGAGCTGAGGCGGGAAGTGGCCTGGGCTGAGCTTCAGCAGAAGACCGCGCCGGACGCGCAGGAAGCGCTGCGCATCTTCTGGCGGTCGGTCAGGGAGGTCGACGTGACATCTTGGACATCGTCTACGAGGTCGACGCCGCGGGAATCTCGATCGAGGGCGCCAACCCCCGACACGAGCACGAGTGGAAGGTCTTCACCGAGCGGCCGCTTCCGGACGGCAAGGTCCTGATTCCGGGTGTGATCGATTCCTGCACGAAACTACATCGAGCACCGGGGGTTGTGGCGCAGCGCATCGTGCGCTACGCGGAGGTCGTGGGGCGGGAGAACGTCGTCGCCGGCACCAACTGCGGCTTCGGAACGCTTGCCGGCCTGGTCACCGTCGTGCCCGCGATCGCGTACGTCAAGCTGGCCAGCCTCGTCGAGGGAGCACGGATCGCAACCGCCGAACTCTGGTAAGGAGCGCGAACATGAAGGTGATCGGCGCCGGATTCGGGCGGACCGGCACGATGTCGATGAAGGTAGCTCTGGAGCGACTCGGCTTCGGTCCCTGCTACCACATGATCGAGGTGATCGATAATCCCGAGCACGCGCCGAAATGGCTGGCGGCGGCCAGGGGCGAGCTCGCCGACTGGGACGATCTGCTCGGCGGCTACGGGGCGACGGTGGACTGGCCAGGCTGCTCGTTCTGGGTGGAGCTGATGGAGGCGTACCCGGAGGCGAAGGTAGTTCTCAACGTCCGCGACCCCGAGCGGTGGTACCAGAGCGTCGATAACACCTTCCTGCACAACCTTCGGCAGGCTCGGGCCGCCGGTCTCCCCCCGCCGGAGGAGATGCGACACCTCTTCGAGCTGATCATCGACGGTACGTTCCATGGCAGGATCGAGGACAGGGAGTACGCCATCGGAGTTTTTCGGCGCCACAACGAACGCGTGCGGCAGGCCGTACCACCGGAGCGCCTCCTGGTCTACGAGGTCGGGCAGGGCTGGGACCCGCTCTGCGAGTTCCTCGGCGCCGCCCGGCCGGACGAGCCGTTTCCCCATCTCAACGACACCGCCAGCTTCCATCGGATATTCGGGGACCGCCTCCGTGAAGGGAGAGCGTGATGATCGGTCGGCTGTCCTCGGTGGTGCTCGACTGTCCCGACCCGTATGCCCTAGCGCGCTTCTACTCGGAGCTGCTCGGCCTGCCGATCACCAGAGTGGACGGGGAGTGGGTCGACATCGGCGACGCCAAGAGCGGGCGCCTCAGCTTCCAGCACGCCCCCGACCACCGGCCGCCGAGCTGGCCCAACCCGGCGTCTCCGCAGCAGTTCCACCTGGACATCCACGTCGACGACATCGAAGAGGCCGAGCCGAAGGTGCTGGCGCTCGGCGCGACCCGGCTGCCCTGGGGCTCGGCCGAGGAGGAGGCCAAGGGTCTGCGGCCGCCTGGGGAATCGGGCTTCCGGGTCTACGCCGACCCGGCGGGTCACCCGTTCTGCCTCGAATGGGAGTAGAGCTCGTCCATGTGGGTGATCAGGCGCCCAGGGTTGGTGTTCGCACGTGTTCGGGGCGGATGCCCACGCCGATCAGCCGGGCCAGCATCTTCTTCATCGGCCGGCTCTTCGCGAGGAAGCCGTAGTTCGGCGTGGCGCCACCGCGCAGCGTACGGTCGATGGCCCCGCGCTGGGCCATGCGCTGGAAGCCCTGGGTGACCACTGTCGGCAGCCGCCTGCGCCGCTGGACGGCCGCGACCGCCGACTCCGGCACCGGCGCACCGAGGCGCTGCGCACGGTCCGTCCAGCACCTCGATCGTGGACGGGTGGACCGTGTCGCCGCGGAAGTCCCGCAGGAAGTCCGCATGCTTCTCCAGCACGACCACCTCGATCCCGGCGCGCGCCAGCAGCAGGCCCAGCAGCGCGCCGGCCGGCCCGCACCCGACGACACAGGCGGTGGTGACGGGCTGGTTCGTGTCCATCATTGCCGTCACCTTTAGTAGACGCTCACGTTCCTTATTCTCTCTAAAGGGCATGGAGCACCGTGATGAACCCGCTGGAGTTCGCACCCGGCGCCGGGGCAAGGCCCTCGAGCAGGCGATCTACGGGGCGACGCTGGCCGAACTCGCCGCCGTTGGCTACGCCGGCATGACGATGGAGGGGGTGGCCGAACGCGCGGGGACCGGGAAGGCCTCCCTCTACCGGCGCTGGTCGTCCAAGCGGGACCTGGCCCTGGATGCCCTGCGGCAGGCGCTTCCCGATCCCCGCGAGGTGGCCCTCGCGGACTCGGTACGGGAGGAGCTGATGGCCGCGCTCACCGTGATGAGCGAGGTTCTCGCCGGCCAGCAGGCGTACCCGGGCGTCGACATGATGGGCGAGCTGTTCCGCGAACCGGAGCTCATGGAGGCCTTCAGGGAAAGGGTCATCGAGCCCCGGCTGCGCCTCATCCAGGCCATCGTGGACCGTGGCGTGCAACGCGGTGAGGTGACGCCGGAGGCGTCGAGCGGGCTGATCGCTCGCACCGGACCAGCCCTGGTGATCCTCACGTTCCTGCTCACCGGCGAGGCTCCGGCCAAGCGGGAGCTCTCCCGCATCGTGGATGAGATCCTGTTGCCGCTGCTCACCGGTTCGGCGAAAGCAACCCGCTAGGAGCGTGCGGATGACGGACGATGCCAAGTGCACCTTTTGCGCCATCATCCGAGGCGACAAGCAGGCCACGCTGATTCACGAGAACGACCGCCTCGTCTCGTTCCTCGATCACCGACCTCTTTTCCGTGGCCACACGCTGCTCGTACCGAAGATCCATGTTCGGTTGCTGAGCGATCTGCCGGCGGACAGGGTGGAAGAGTTCTTCCTCGAGGCACAACGCCTCGAACGCGCCATAGAGACCGGGCTCGAGGCAGACGGCTCGATGGTTCTGATCAACAACGTGGTGAGCCAGTCCGTCCCGCATCTGCACCTGCACGTCATACCTCGACGCAGGAAGGACGGTCTTCGGTTCTGGCTCGGCCCCCGCCATCCGTACGACGCCGAGCACCCGGCCGAGGTCTACGCGAAGAAGATCCGTTTTGCCCTCGATCGAGAAGGTGATCTTAGTGATGGGTAATGTCGGCCCCGGCGTCCATTGACCCCCGCAGATGACGTAGGTAAGTTCCTTGCATCTCTCCAATGTGGTTGTTTATTGCCTGTGGAGGGCACCATGAGACGGCTCGTGCGGCGTGCATCCCTCCCGGTCCTGCTCGGTGTTGCTCTGCTCTGCACGGCTGTGGTGCCCGGCAGCAGCGCCTTCGCCGATCCCGGGGGTGACGTGCCCGAGGCCTGGCACGACGACCAGGTACGCGCCCGCGACGACGCCCGGGTCCGTGCGATGCTTCAGCGAATGACGCTTGAGGAGAAGGTCGGCCAGCTCTTCGTCGTCCAGTTCTACGGGCATCGGGCCGACGCGAGCGACCAGGACAGCGTGGCCGCCAACCGCCGCCTGTACGGCGTGGACAACGCGGCCCAGCTCATCGACGCCTACCCGGTCGGCGGAGTCATCTACTACGCCGACAACCTGGACAACCCGAAGCAGATCGCCAAGCTGTCCAACGGCATCCAGCGGGCCGGGATGCGGGGGCGCCCGCGAATCCCGTTGATGATCGGCGCCGACCAGGAACAGGGCGTGGTCACCCGGATCGGCCCGCCGGCCACGGAGTTCCCCGGCAACATGGCGCTCGGCGCCGGGCGCCGGCCGGCGGATGCCACCGCCGCGGCGCATGTCACCGGCGCGGAGCTCCGCGCGATGGGCATCAACCAGGACTACGCCCCGGTGGCTGACGTCAACGTCAACCCGCAGAACCCGGTCATCGGGGTGCGCTCGTTCGGGTCGGACCCGGCGCTCGTCGCCGAGATGACCGCCGCGGCCACCGATGGGTACCAGGGCGGAAAGGTGGCCGCGACCGCCAAGCATTTCCCCGGCCACGGCGACACCGACGTCGACAGCCACACCGGCATCCCGATCATCAACCACACCCGCGAGGAGTGGCAGCGGATCGACGAGCCGCCGTTCGGCGCGGCGATAGGCAGCGGCGTCGACTCGATCATGACGGCACACATCGTCGTGCCGGCGCTGGACCCCTCGGAGGACCCGGCGACGCTGTCGCAGCCGATCATGAACGGAATCCTGCGCGAGGAGATGGGCTACGACGGGGTGGTCGTCACCGACGCCCTCGACATGGACGGGGTGCGGGAGAAGTACGGGGACGACGAGGTGCCGGTCCTCGCCCTCAAGGCCGGCGTCGACCAGTTGCTCAAGCCGCCGGACGGGAAGTTCGAGCAGCAGTACAACGCCGTGCTCGAAGCGGTGCGCAGCGGGGAGATCAGCGAGCGGCGCCTCGACCAGTCGGTGGAGCGGATCCTGCGGCTCAAGCAGCGGCTTGGCCTGTTCGCCAACCCCTACGTCGACCCCGAGCGCGTCTCCCAGACGGTCGGCAACCGCGACCACCGGGCGACGGCCCAGCGCATCACCGACCGCACGGTGACGCTGGTGAAGGACGAGGCCGGGCTGCTCCCGCTGCGTCCCGGCGGGGATCGCAGCGTCCTCGTCACGGGCTGGGGCGGGGCCACGACGGAGGGGCTCGGCGCGCGCATCGCCGAGCGTGGCGCCCGCACCGACGTCTACCCGACCGGGGACGCGCCCACCCAGGAGGAGATCGACGCCGCGGTGGAGCGGGCCAAGGCCCACGACGTGACGGTGGTGACGACGAACCGGGTGCGGGGGGACGCCCAGCAGGCGAAGCTGGTGCGGGCCCTCGTCGCGGCCGGCGTGCCGGTCGTCGCCGTCGCCGTGCGCGACCCGTACGACATCGCCCACATCACCGAGGTGCCGGCGTACCTGGCCACGTACTCCTACACAGGGGTGTCCCTGGAGTCGGTGACCCGGGTGCTGTTCGGCGAGGTGTCACCCCGTGGCCGGCTGCCGGTCTCGATCCCGGCCGCCGACGATCCCGACCGGGTGCTGTACCCGTACGGCCACGGGCTCGGCTACTGAGGGATCGCCATGGACCGCCGGGTGTTCCTCAAGCAGACCGCCGTGGCGGCCGTCGGCGCCGCGGCACTCGGCGGCTCCGCTCCCCAGGCGCGGGCCGGGCCGTCGGCGGTCTCGCCCGCCCGTGGCCGCGTCGTCCGCACCGGGGTGGAGATGCTCGCCGCCGACGGGTACCGCCTCGTGCAGGGTCAGAAGGTCGGCGTCATCACCAACCCCACCGGCGTGCTTCCCGACCTGCGGCACGAAGTGGACGTGATGCACGCGAGCCGGGACGTCGAGCTGGTGGTCGTCTTCGGGCCGGAGCACGGCTTCCGCGGCTCGGCGCAGGCCGGCGGCTCCGAGGGCTCGTACCGGGATCCTCGCACCGGCCTGCCGGTGTACGACACCTACGGCAAGGGCCCGCGGGAGCTGGCCGAGACCTTCGGCAAGTCCGGGGTGGACACCGTTCTGTTCGACATCCAGGACGTGGGCGCGCGCTTCTACACCTACATCTGGACGATGTACGACGCGATGGCGGGCGCCGCGCTGGCCGGAAAACGGTTCGTCGTGCTGGACCGGCCGAACCCGCTCGGCGTCGAGGAGGCGGCCGGCCCGGTGCTGCACGAGGAGTACGCGACCTTCGTCGGACGCAAGCCGATCTCCCAGGCGCACGCGATGACGGTGGCCGAACTGGCCCGTCTGTTCAACGGTGAGTTTCTGCCCATCGAGGACGGAGGGCGGGTCGACCTCGCCGCGGTGCGGATGACGGGCTGGCGCCGGCGCATGCCCTACACCGAGACGGGTCTGCCCTGGGTGTTGCCGTCGCCGAACATGCCCACCGTCGACACGGCGACCGTGTACCCAGGCACCTGCATGTTCGAGGGCACCAACCTGTCCGAGGGACGCGGTACGGCACTGCCGTTCGAGCTGATCGGCGCGCCGTACGTCGACCACCGCTGGAGCGATGCGCTGAACCGGGCCGGGCTGCCGGGTGCGTGGTTCCGCGAGGCGTACTTCCAGCCGACCTTCTCCAAGTGGCAGGGGGAGGCCTGCGGCGGGGTCCAGTTGCACGTCACCGACCGGGAGAGGTTCGACGCGGTAGGTACCGGGATCGCGATGCTGGCGAGCGTCGCCCGGCTGCACCCTGACAAGTTCTCCTGGCGCCGCGACGAGGGCGAGGAGCACCCGTACTGGATCGACAAGCTGACCGGATCCGACCGGGTGCGGACCGCCATCGACGCGGGCAAGGACGCGGACGAGGTGATCGCCGGCTGGCAAGACGAGCTGCGGCGGTTCCGCGCCGTCCGCGAACGTTATCTCCTCTACCACTGACGAGGTCCTCATCATGCGCGGTCATGTAGTCGTCCTCGTGGCCCTCGGGGGTCTACTCTGCGCTTCCGTGCCAGCACGCGTGGTTGACGCGGCCGAGAGCGAGGCCGGTCCGCCGACTGCCACGGCGGCCGACGTGCGCTTCACGCCGCACCAGACCCTGCGGTACGGCTCGGCCCGCGATGCGGGGCTGATCCCCGAGCACATCGCCGCCATCGCCCCGGATGTGTCCGGCTTCCTGTCCTCGTCACCGCCCATGTACGCGGGCGCGGTGGTGCTCGCGGCGCACCGGGGGACGATCGTGACGCACCAGGCCCGCGGGCACGCCCTGCGCTACTCCTCCTACGACGAGGCGACCGGCGAGGCGGCCGAGCTGCCGCGCGAGCGGTGGGTGCCGATGCGACGGGACACCGTCTTCGACGTGGCGTCGGTGTCCAAGCTGTTCACCTCGATCGCCGCCGTGCAGCAGGCGGAGCGGGGGCGCCTCGACCTCGACGCGGCGGTCGCCGACTACATCCCGCGGTTCGCCCAGAACGGCAAGGGGGACATCACCGTACGGCAGCTGCTCACCCACACCTCTGGGCTGCCGGAATGGCTGCCGCTGTACTCGGATTACCCCACGCCGGAGGCCCGCATCGCCGCTGTGTACGCGGTCGAGCCGGCGGCCCCGGCCGGCGACCGGTACCTCTACTCCGACCTCAACATGATCACGCTTGGAAAGCTCGTGGAGAAGGTCACCGGCCACCGGCTCGACGACGCGGTGGCGCGCGGGATCACCGGGCCGCTGGGGATGACCGACACCGGGTACCGCCCGCCCGACTCCGAGCGGCACCGGATCGCGGCCACCGAGTACCAGCCGTGGACCGGGCGGGGGATGGTGCGGGGCGAGGTGCACGACGAGAACGCCTGGTCGCTGGAGGGCGTCGCTGGCCACGCGGGGGTCTTCTCCACCGCTCGCGACCTCGCGGTGCTCGCGCAGACCGTCCTGAACGGCGGGCGGTACGGCGACGCCCGGATCCTCGACGAGCGGTCCGTCCGGCTGCTGCTCACCGACTTCAACGAGGAGTTCCCCGGCGACAACCACGGTCTCGGCTTCGAGCTCGCCCAGCGCTGGTACATGGACGCGCTCGCCTCACCGGTCACCGCCGGCCATACCGGCTACACCGGCACGTCCCTCGTCCTCGACCCGCTGTCGCACTCCTTCGCGGTCCTGCTCACCAACCGGGTGCACCCGACCCGGGAGTGGGGGTCGAACAACCCGGCCCGCCGGGCCGTCGCGCGCGACCTGGCGCGGGCGCTCCCGGTGCGGCCGCGGGACGGCCGGACGGCGTGGTTCTCCGGCATGGTCGACGACAGGACCGTCACGCTCACCCTGCCGCTCCCGGATCGCTCCTCCGGTGGACGGGCGACCTTCGACCTCTGGTACGACACCGAGGCCGAATCGGACGTCGGCACCGTACAGGCGCGGGTCGACGGGGAGTGGCAACCGGTTCCCCTCTCCCTGCGGACGGGTCGGTACCGATGGCGCACGGACGGGACGTTCTCCGGGTTCCAGGGGCGGCGCTGGCTGCGTGCGCAGGCCGGGCTGCCGGCCGGAGTCACCGCGCTGCGCTGGCGGTACACCACCGATGCGCTCTACCAGGGCCGCGGGGTGTACGTGGACGGGGTCCGGGTGTTCGACGCCCACGGCGGGCCGATCGATGCCGACGGCTTTCGGTCGGACGGCTGGACCCGCAGCGGAGACTGAGTAACACGCCGAGATCTATGTTGTGGGGTGCCAAACCGGACAAAATGGCCCCCGCAACATAGATCTCGGCGCAATGGCACTACGTCCTGCGGCGGCGCACCATCAGCAGCAGCGCGCCGGCAGCGACCAGCGCGGCGCCCACGCCGAGGAGCAGCGGCAGCGCGGCCGCGCCGGTGAACGGCAGCTGGCCGCCCTGCACGTCGCCCTCGCCCTTGCCGTCGTCGCCGTCGTCACCGGGATCCTGCCCACCGCCCGGCTCGCCGATGACCTTGAAGTCCACGAAGCCGCCGAGGACAAGGGGACCCTCCCCCTCGATGTGGCAGGCGAAGGAGACCGGGTGCGTCGAGCCCGGGCTCCACCTCTCCGGGATGGTGATCGTGGTCGAGAAGATGCCCTTCTCGTTGGTCAGCCAGAGACCGAACTCCCGGCCGGTGCTGTGGTCCAGTGCCGTCACCTCGGTACCCCGTGGGAGGCAGGTACCGCCTCTGACGTCGACCTCCTGGCCGGGCTTCACGGTGGTGTCGCTGACCTCGATGAACGGGGCGGACGCCTTGGGATCGACGATCACGGTCTCGCTCAGCCGCTTGGGCCAGCCCGGGCAGGTCGCGCTGATCGTGTGCTCGCCTGCCGCCCAGCCCTTCGGGACCGTCACGTTGCCGACGAACACCCGGAACCGGCCGCCAACGCCGAAGCTGCCGAGCTTGACGTCGTCCCCGTAGACGGTCGCCTTGGAGCCCACCTTGCAGCCGTCGCCCTGGACGTACAGCAACTGCCCCGGCACGACGACGCTGTCGCCGACCCAGAACCCGGGTTCCCTGGCTGCGGCCGAGCCGTCGGCGCCGTCGTCGGTGGGTGACGGCGTGGCCGTGGGGTAGGTGGTGGAGTCGCCCGGGGACGGGTCGCCCGAGGGTGATGCGGACGGGTCCGACGGGTCGGGCGTCGGCGTCTCCGTCGAAGAAGTCGGAGAAGCGCTCGGCGTCGGTGGCGTCGGGCTTTGATCGGTTTCGTCGGCGCTCGCCATCCCCGGAACCGCCAGTGCGAAGCAAGCGGCGATCGCGACGACAAGGTACTTGCGCATGAGGTCCTCTCATCCTGCGGATCCCCGAGAGCCGGTACGATACGTTAAGTGCCCCCGCTTCCGACCCTCCGCGGTTGTCAAAGATCTGCGCTGGGGATTACACGCCTGAGCCCGGAGGTAGGTTGGCACGGATAGGTGACGAATTTTGCGGAATGCCCCGGACCTGCGTAATCGCGGCTCGGCCGTGACGGTCCGTTGACTTCATGGGCTTTCGCAAGTAAGTTTCTTACGTGTCGACCCCTGCAACCGGTGATCCTGCACGCCACGATGGCGAGGCGGAGACCTCGACGGCTCCGCTGAGCACCGCCGTGCGGGTACGGTCGCTTCTCCCGTCGTTGCCTCCCGCGGAGCGCCGGGTGGGGCAGCGGCTCGTGGAGGACCCGGCAGGGGTGGCGGTATCCACCATCACCGAGCTGGCCCAAGTGTGCGGCACCTCGGAGACCACCGTCATCCGATTCTGTCGCGCGATCGGTTTCTCCGGCTATCCGGAGCTGCGCCTCACCCTGGCCACCGAGGCGGGCCGGGCGGAGGGGGTCAGCCGCGGCGGTCGCGAGGTCGGCGCCGACATCGGCCAGGGGGACACGCTCTCCCAGGTGGTGGAGAAGATCGCATTCGCCGACGCCAGGGCCGTCGAGGAGACCGCCGCCCAACTCGACATCGGCGCGCTGGAGCAGGTCGTCGAGGCCATCGTCGGGGCGCGGCGGATCGACATCTACGGGGTCGCGGCGAGCGCGTTCGTCGCCTACGACCTGCAGCAGAAGCTGCATCGCATCGGGCGCACCTCGTACGCGTGGTCCGACGCCCACATCATGCTCACCAGCGCCGCCGTGCTCGGCCCCGGGGACGTCGCCCTTGGCATCTCGCATACCGGCGGGACGGTGGACACCATCGACGCGCTGGCCGTGGCCAGGCGGCGGGGAGCCACAGCCATCGCGCTCACGAACTTTCCACGTTCGCCGATCACCAAGGCAGCCGACATGGTGCTGACCACCGCGGCGCGGGAGACCACGTTCCGCTCCGGGGCGACCGCGAGCCGCCTCGCCCAGCTCACCGTCATCGACTGCGTGTTCGTCGGGGTCGCCCAGCGCACGTACGACCAGACCCGGGCAGCCCTCGCGGCGACGTACGAGGCGGTGCGGGACCGGCATGTCCGCTCCGACCGGAGGCGCGGGTGAGCACGACCGGCGACCACGCGGCACCGGTCGAGCGCGTCGAGGTACCAACCGAGCGGCGCAACCCTCGTACCACCCACATCGACACCCGGCCGACGCTCGAGGTGGCGCGGCTCATCAACGCCGAGGACGCACAGGTCCCGGCGGCGGTGGGCCGGGTGCTGCCGGACATCGCACGTGCCGCGGACATCGCCCTGGACGCGCTGCGCGGCGGGCACCGGGTGCACTACTTCGGCGCGGGTGCGTCCGGACGGATCGCGGTCATGGACGCGGCCGAGCTTCCGCCGACGTACGGCGTTCGCCCCGACCAGGTGGTGGCCCACCACGCGGGCGGTCTCTCCGCGCTGGTCCGCCCGCTTGAGGACGTCGAGGACGACGAGGAGGCCGGATTGCGCGATGCCGCCGATGTCCGGCGCGCCGACGTCGCCCTCGGGTTGGCCGCCAGCGGCCGCACCCCGTACGTCGTCGGCGCGCTGCGCGCCGCCCGTGCGGCGGGCGCGACGGCCGTACTGGTGAGCGCGAACCCCTGGTCCGCGTTCGGCCGGGAGGTCGACCTGCACATCGCCGTCGACACCGGACCCGAGGTCATCGCCGGCTCCACCCGGATGAAGGCGGCCACCGCCCAGAAACTCGTGCTCAACACGTTCTCCACGACGCTCATGGTGCGGCTGGGCCGTACGTACTCGAACCTCATGGTCAACCTGTCCGCGGTCAACGCCAAGCTGCGGGGCCGGGGGGTCACCATCCTGGTGGAGGCCACCGGCATGGAGTCGGCGGCGTGCGCCGCCGCGCTGGAGCGGGCGGGCGGCGACACCCGGGTGGCGCTGGTGTCGCTGCTGTGCCAGGTGTCGGTCGAGCGCGCCGCGGCCGCGGTGGACCAGGCCGGCGGTCACATCCGGGACGCCATGGACTCGCTCTCTCGGCCGTGATTTCTGCAAGATCACGGCAAGGAGGGGGGCCCGGTCAGCTCTTGTACCGCTTCAGCTCCTCGCGGGCCACGGAACGGACGTGTACCTCGTCCGGTCCGTCGACGATCCGCAGGGTACGAGCGTGCGCCCACATCGACGCCAGCGGGGTGTCCTCGGTGACCCCCATGCCGCCGTGCACCTGGATGGCCCGGTCGAGAACGTCGAGGAGCACCCGCGGCGCGACGACCTTGATCGCGGCGATCTCGGTGCGTGCCTCCTTCGTCCCCAGGTTGTCGATGAGCCACGCGGTCTTCAGGACGAGCAGCCGCGCCTGTTCGATGGCCATCCGCGACTCGGCGATCTGCTGCCGGACCACACCCTGCTCGGCGAGCGTCCCCTCGAACGCCACCCGCGAGGTGGCCCGCCGGCACATCAGCTCCAGCGCCCGCTCGGCCATGCCGATCGCCCGCATGCAGTGGTGGATGCGGCCGGGGCCGAGCCGGGCTTGGGCGATCATGAAGCCGTCGCCCTCGTTCGAGATCAGGTTCGTCGCCGGCACCCGGACGTCGGTGAAGGCGATCTCGGCGTGCCCGTGCTGGTCCTGGTAGCCGAAGACGGGCAGGTACCGCGCCACCTCGACGCCCGGCGTGTCCATCGGCACGAGGATCATCGACTGCTGCCGGTACGTCGGGGCGCCGGGGTCGGTCTTGCCCATCAGGATGAGAATCTTGCACCGCGGGTCGGCGGCACCGCTCGTCCACCACTTGCGGCCGTTGATGACGTAGTCGTCGCCGTCGCGGACGATGGAGGTTCGGATGTTGGTGGCGTCCGAGGAGGCCACGTCCGGCTCGGTCATCGCGAACCCGGAGCGGATCTGGCCCTCCAGCAACGGTTCCAGCCACTGCTTCCTCTGCTCCTCGGTGCCGAAGAGGTGCAGGACCTCCATGTTGCCGGTGTCCGGGGCGGAGCAGTTCAGCGCCTCCGGGGCGATCTCCGGTGAGCGCCCGGTGAGTTCGGCGAGCGTCGCGTACTCCTGCACCGACAGACCGGAAACGTCGGGAAGGAAGAGGTTCCACAGGTCCCGGCGTCGGGCCTCGACCTTGAGCTCCTCCACGATCGGCGGCAGCTCGTGGTTGCCGTAACCCCGCTCCCGGCGCCAGCCGTGGTAGGCGGGCTCGGCCGGGTACACATGGCTGTCCATGAAGTCCTGCAGGTTGGTGAGGTAGTCCTTGGCCTTGGTGCTGAGTTCGAAATCCATGGCGCCTTCCCTAGGATGCGCAAACGTCGCCGAACACCGTTCTACAACACCGGGAACTCGGCTGGCCGCATAGGCTGTTCTCACCTATGGTGAACACTTCACCTGCTCCCGGACACGTCCGGTGTGTCAATTAGGGCCCTGGAGACGTACCGATGCGTTCGAGGAAGAGATGGAAGCGGCAGCGTAGACACGGGCTGGTGCTCGGAGCCGGCGGCGTCCTCGGCGCCGCCTGGATGGTCGGCGCCCTCCGCGCGCTGGAGGAGGCCTGGGGCTGGGATCCCCGGACCGCCGACGTGATAGTGGGCACGTCAGCGGGTTCGGTTCTCGCGGCGCTGCTCGGTGCCGGCATCGGCACGGTCAGCATGGTCAACCACCAGCGGGGCACGGTGGATCTGGATGACCCGCCCCTCGAGTACGACCACGACGGCGCCACGGGGGGTCCGATGCCACCGCGGCCGCGGCGGGTGGGGATCGGGTCGAAGGGCTTGTTCGTCCGGTCGGCCCGCCGCCGGAACGCGATGGGCGCGATGTACGGCCTGCTTCCCGAGGGCCGCCGCTCGTTGTGGACGATCGGCTCGGTCATCGATACCGTCAGCCCGGGGAGCTGGGCAGGGCATCCCAACTGCTGGGTGGTGGCCGTCGACTACGACGAGGGCGACCGGGTGGTCTTCGGTCGCCCGGAGGCGCCGCCGACGGTCTTGGCCAACGCGGTCATGGCATCCTGCGCCATCCCGGGCTGGTTCGCCCCCGTCCAGATCGACGGCCGACGGTACGTCGACGGCGGTGTTCACTCGGTGACCTCCCTCGACCTGCTGGCCGGGCAGGACCTCGACGAGGTGACGGTCCTCGCCCCGATGGCGTCGTTCGCCTACGACAGCCCGCGGTCGCTGTGGAGTCGGCTGGAGCGGACCGTGCGTCGGGTCACGACCAGGCGGGTGCTCAGCGAGGCGGACGCGGTGCGCGACGGCGGCACAGCTGTCAACCTGCTGGCCCCCGGCGCCGAAGACCTGACAGCCTTCGGGGGGAACGTGATGGACCCCGCCAGGCGGGCCCATGTCCTGGAGACCTCCCTGCGCACGAGCGCCGCGGCTCTGGCAGACTCTCGGCGAGAGGTTCTCCGCGGGTAGACACCGCATCGAGGGCTCCTCTCCAGGGTCCCCTCGGGGCCGATCCGCGACGAACCAGAACCACAGGACGCTCCCTGATGCGTGTCTACCTGCCGAGCACGTTGCCGGCCCTGGCGGCGGCCATGGCGACCGGCGAGATAGCTACCGGCCCACACCCCGGGTTCGCGGTCACACCTGCCCTCCGCGAGTGGTACGAGGAGGGCAGGGAGGAGGAGCTGGAGTACGCGGCGATGGCCGAGGCCGCCCGCGCGTCGCTGCGTCTGCTCGGAGCCGATCCCACCATCCCTCGGCGGAGGGTGGTGGTCGCGGTCGAGGTCGACGACAAGGCGGTCGCCCTGCCCCCGGGAGGCGAGCTGTCCGACCGCGGGTCCGTTCAGCTCACCGGGAGCGTGCCCGTCGCGAAGGTGGTCTCGGCCCACGTCGACGACGTGATAGCCGAGAGCGACGTCGCGGCCGCCGTCGCGGCGCTGCCCACCGCCGACGAGGGGGACGAGGACGCCCAGTTCACCGTGGACGGCGCCGAGGGGCACGAGCTCATGTGGTATGCGACCCAGGAACTACCGGACCTGGTCTCCGACTTCACTTCCCGTTGATCGAGCTGCCCAGGGCGCTGCCGTCCACCCACTCCTTCCAGGAGAGGACCCAGGGCGTCGGGCCGTTTCCGAACTCCAGCTGCTTGGACGTTCCCTTGACCTTGATGATGTCACCCCGGTTGGTGAAGTTGAAGAACCACTCCGCGTTCGAAGGGCTGGCGTTGACGCATCCGTGGCTGACATTCGAGCTGCCCTGTGAACCAACCGACCACGGCGCCGAGTGGACGAACTCGCCGCTGTAGCTGATCCGCACGTTCCAGTTGGTGGTGAGTCGGTACTCTCCCGGCCGGCCGATGGTCGCCGAGTCCATCACAACCGTCCCGGCCTTCTCCTGGGCGATGTGGACCCCGCTCCTCGTCTCGAAGCTTGGCTTGCCCATGCTGACCGGGATCTTCCGGACCACCTCGTCGCCGTCTCGCACCACCATCCGGTAGCGGTTGGCGTCGACGACGCTGACATGCCTGTCCCCGACCTCGAAGTCGACCACCTGGTTCTTGTCGCCGTACAGGCCGTCGCCGGCGCGCACCCCGGCCATGTGTGCGACGAGTTTGACCTTCTCGCCCTCGGGCCAGTACTCCCGCGGCCGGAACTGCACCTCCTCGTCGCTGACCCAGTGCCAGGCGCCCTCGACCGGCTCGGACATCTTCACCTCGAGGGCGCGCTCCACGTTTTTCCGGTTGTCCACGGGCTTGGTGAAGTAGACGATGATCGGCATGCCGACGCCGACCTTCTCGCCGTCGAGGGGGGCGGCACCGGTGCGTACCGTCCGGTCGGGCTCGAGCGTGGTGAAGCGGCTGGTGGTACTGGTGGTACGGCCGTCCTCGTCGACGGCTGTCGCGTTGACGATGTAGCTGGTGTCGGGATAGAGCGTCCACTCGGACGTCCAGCTGGTGCGGTCGTCGCTCAGCTCCCCGGTGACCTTACGCTTCCCCGACTTCGACTCCACGGTCACCTTGGTGATCTTCCCGTTCTGCACCCCGACCGTGATCGGGCGGTCGGGACGCGCCTTCTTCGTTCCATCCTGGGGACCGATCGCGATCTTGGCCTGCGGCTTCGGGGGTTCGTCCGCCCGGCCCGGCAGTGCGTCGCCCTGGCAGCCCGCGACTACCAGCAACACGACGCCCATCAGGCCGGCGACCGCGATCCACCACAGCCGGCTGCGGCGCGACGGCGCGACGCTGGGATGCATCGGTCAACCTCTCCCACGCTGTGCCCGGGCCGGCGCAAGAGGCCCGAGCCGATCGACGCTGCGGTGTGCCTCAAACCGGTTCAACTGAACCCGCTCCAACAAGAATCCCCTCGCTGTTCAGACCATAACCCGGGGTACCGACAAAGACTCGGCGTCCGGGCGTCCGGTGCACACGGCCTAGTCTGGGTACCGAGATGCGGCACATCGTGTGGGACTGGAACGGCACGCTCTTCGACGACACCTTGGCGGTGGTGGCCGCCACGAACGACGCGCTCGCCCCGTACGGCGTCGGTGAGCTGACGGTGGATCGGTGGCGAGAGCTCTACAGCCACCCGGTCTGGGCGTGTTACGAGCGTGTCCTCGGCCGTCGGCTGCGCGACGGCGAGTGGGAGCGGATCGACGGCGCGTTCCACCGGGCATACGGCCGGCACATGACGCGCTGCGACCTGGCCGCGTACGCGGCGGAGACACTGGCCCGCTGGCGAAGCGCCGGTCGTACCCAGTCGCTGCTGTCCATGTGGTGGCACGACGAGCTGCTGCCGTGCGTGGAACGTCTCGGCGTACGCCCGGCGTTCGTCCGCGTCGACGGGCTGCGGCGTCCTGACGGCGCCGGCGGGCCGAAGGCCGAGCACCTTGTCCGGCATCTGGCAGCGATCGGGATCGATCCCTCCGAGGTGACGGTGGTGGGCGACAGCGTCGACGATGCCGTGGCGGCCGAACACGTGGGCGCCCGTGCGGTGCTCTACACCGGGGGAACGCACTCGCGGCGGGCGCTTCAGGCGGTCGGCGTTCCGGTCGTCGATTCCCTCGCCGACGCCGTTCACCACGCGATGTAGGGCGATGAGCGCCCATGAAGGGGGAATGCGCGGCGGCCGGCCTCTGTCCCCTGGCCGGTGCCGGTGCGACGATGGGATATGGGCCACGGCTCGCCGAGGACGTCGATTTGCCACCCGGGAGTGAGGAGCGATGGAGGCCGTCACGAACGTGCCGGTACCGGTGAACGAGCCGGTGAAGGCGTATCCGCCGGGTAGCCCCGACCGGTCAGCGCTCGAGGCGCGGATCAAGGAGCTCGCGAGCGAGCAGATCGAGCTCACCATGACCCTCGGGGGCAAGCAGCGGATGGGCGGCGGCGAGCTCGTCGACGTCGTGGAGCCGCACAACCATCGCCACGTGCTTGGCCGGTTCGGAAACGCCACGGCCGACGACGTACGGGGCGCGATCGCGGCGGCGGAGGAGGCCGCGCCCGCATGGCGGGCGATGTCGTTCGACGACCGGGCAGCGATCTTCCTGAAGGCCGCCGACCTGCTGTCCGGCCCGTGGCGCGCCACCCTCAACGGGGCCACGATGCTCGGCCAGTCGAAGTCGCCCTACCAGGCCGAGATCGACGCGGCCTGCGAGCTGATCGACTTCCTGCGGTTCAACGTGCACTACGCCCGGGGAATCCTGGCCGAGCAGCCGCTGTCGTCGCCGGCCACGTGGAACCGGATGGAGTACCGCCCGCTCGAGGGGTTCGTGCTCGCGATCACGCCGTTCAACTTCACGGCGATCTCCGGCAACCTGCCGACCGCGCCGGCGCTGATGGGCAACGTGGTGGTCTGGAAGCCCGCGCCCACCCAGCAGTTCGCCGCGCACTACGTGATGCGGCTGCTCGAGGCGGCCGGCCTGCCGCCGGGGGTGATCAACCTGGTGACGGGCGACGGGCAGGCGGTCTCCGAGGCCGCCGTGCCGGACCCGCGGCTGGCCGGCATCCACTTCACCGGATCGACTGCCACCTTCCAGCACCTGTGGCGGGCCGTCGGCGAGAACATCGCGACCTATCGCGGCTACCCGAGGCTCGTCGGCGAGACAGGGGGCAAGGACTTCGTGTTCGCCCATCCCTCGGCCGACCCCGACGTGCTGAGCACCGCCCTGATCCGCGGCGCGTTCGAGTTCCAGGGTCAGAAGTGCTCGGCCGCGTCCCGCGCGTACCTGCCACGGTCGGTGTGGGAGCGTATGCGCGACGACTTCCTCGACCAGGTCGAGGACCTGTCCATGGGCGACGTTGCCGCGGACCTGTCCCTGTTCATGGGGGCGGTCATCGACGACCGCGCGGTACGCAAGCTGCGGGCCGCCCTCGATCGGGTCCGGGAGGTGTCCCACCTGCGCCAGTTGGCCGGCGGCGGCGTCGACGACCGGGAGGGTTACTTCGTCGAGCCGACGGTGCTGGAGTGCGACGAGCCCGAGGACGAGGTGTTCACCAAGGAGTACTTCGGTCCGGTCCTCGGGGTTCATGTCTACGACGACCGCGACTACCCCTCCGTGCTGCGGCAAGCCGCCGACGCCGCGCCGTACGCCCTCACCGGGTCGGTCATCGCCCAGGATCGGGCGGCGATCGCCGAGGCCACCGAGGTGCTGCGGTTCTCGGCGGGCAACTTCTACATCAACGACAAGCCCACCGGGTCGGTAGTGGGACAGCAGCCGTTCGGGGGCGCCCGGGCGAGCGGCACCAACGACAAGGCCGGCTCGGTGTTCAACCTGCTCCGCTGGATCAGCCCACGGTCGATCAAGGAGACCTTCGTGCCACCTACCGACTACCGCTATCTCCACATGGGCTAGGGGTGAGTTACATCGTGAGACCGTACGGCCGGCGGCCCGGCAGCCCAGGTCACGATCTGACGGACATCTCCTCGTCCGGACCGCTAGACTGCCGATCCCACCCGCTGTGATGTCGCCTGGAGCCCCGATTCACCGGTTAGTTCTGTGGAGCATCGACCGGACGCTTGTCGATGTCGGCCGGATCACCCGGGATGCCTATGCCGAGGCGTTCCAGCGGGTTGTCGACCGTCCGCTGGTGCGCCTTGCGCCGTCGGTCGGCAGGACCGATTCCGAGGTCATCTTCGAGACGCTCGCGCTCAACGGCGTCGACCCGACGGAGCATCATCTCCCCGAGTTCACGCGGGCATTGGCCGACGCGTTCGCCCGCCGGTCCAACCAGCTCGTCCCGCAGGGCCGGCTGTTGCCGGGGGCTCGCGAGTCGCTCGCGGCGCTGCAGCACGTGCCGGGCGTTGTGCAGACCGTGCTCACCGGCAACATCCGGGCGAACGCCATCGTCAAGCTGACGGCTTTCGGCTTGGATCGGCACCTCGATCTGGAGATCGGCGGATACGGCTCGGAGAACTTCCCGCTGGGCACGTTGCTTCAGGTCGCCCGGAGACGGGCGGCGGAGAAGTACGGTGCCCCGTTCGACGAGTCGACGACGGTGCTGATCACGGACGCGGCTCGGGAGGTCTCCGCGGCGCGCATCGGTGGGGCGGCGGTCATCGGGATATCGAGCGGCCACAACACCCAGGCCGACCTCCGGGCCGCCGGGGCCGACGTGGTGCTCGCGGACCTGCAGGACAACGCCGCGGTCGTGCGTTCGGTGGAGGAGCTGGCCGTGCCTTTCGATCGCCGCACGGGCTGACGTGGCGACGGAGCGTCGTCCGTGATCTTGTAGAAGCTCCCCGACCGCAGGGCCTGCAGGTCAGTACTGTACGTTCGCGTATGTAAAGTTTGATCCGTAGATACCAAACGGATTGATCGGTCTGAAAAGTGTCGTTTCTCAGCCGGATCAGTCTCGCCAACCGCGGCCTGGTCACCCTGATCGCCCTGGCGGCGCTTGTCTTTGGCGGGGTAGCGGCTACCTCGCTGCGCCAGGAGCTCGTGCCCTCGTTGGAGTTTCCGGCGGCCGTCGTGGTGACCCCGTACCAGGGTGCCGCGCCGGAGATCGTCGAGCGCGAGGTCACCGAACCTCTCGAGGACCGGATCAGCGGTCTGCCCAACCAGACGCGGGTGACGTCGTACTCCAGCGAGGGGAACTCGATCATCCAGGTCGAGTACGGGTTCGGCACGAACATGGACGACGCCACCCAGGAGTTGCAGGAGGCGGTCAACCAGGTCGGCCGCGAGTTGCCGGAGAACGTAAGGCCCACGGTGACCGTCGGCAGCACCGACAGCCTGCCTGTGGTCATGCTGGCCGCGTCCTCCTCCGGAGGCGAGCAGGACCTCGTCGACAGGCTCAACGACGCGGTAGTGCCCAGGATCGAATCGATATCCGGGGTCAGCGGTACGACGGTGAGCGGTGCTCGCGACCAGGTCGTCACCGTCCGGCTGGACACCGACAAGCTCGAGGACAAGGGCCTGACGGTGGATCAGGTCACCGGGGCGCTGCAGAGCAACGGGCTCTCGATGCCCGGCGGCACCCTGGACCGCGGTGATGACTCGCTGTCTGTGCAGGTCGGCAACGGGTTCTCCTCGATCGAGGAGATCGAGAACCTCTACATCCTGCCCGTCGGCGGTGCCAGCCCGTCAGCGGGCGGTGCTGCGGGCGGTGCCGCGGGCGTGGGGGCGGGAGCGGCGGCAGGGGCGGCCGGCACCCGGCCCGCCGCCGCGGCGAACGGGGCGGCGGCCGTCGCACCGGCAAGCGCCGTGGGCCCGACCTCGTCGACCTCCCCGACCTCGTCGATGTCGCCGACCTCGTCCGTGACCCCAACGCCGACGCCCACGCTGACGCCCACCGTGTCGCCGACGGCTTCGCCGACGATCTCACCCACCGGCTCACCCTCCATCCCACCGACGACCCCACCCGGTAACCCACCCGGAATCCCACCCGGGCAGTTCCCCGGACAGCTCCCGCCGGGGGCGATTCCGGGCGGATTCCCGGGGCAGCTCCCGCCGGGAGCCTTCCCCGGTTCGATCCCGATGCTCGGGATGCCGCCGGGGATCGTGGCGCCCACCCCTCCGACACCCGACGCCGTTCGGCTCGGCGAGGTAGCGAAGGTCGGGGCGACGCTGGCGGAGCCGACCTCGTACACCCGCACCAACGGTGAGCCCAGCCTGGGTGTGCTCGTCACCAAGACACAGGACGGCAACGCCGTCGACATCTCCCAAGCGATCCAGGGGATGATGCCCGAGCTGGGGTCCAAGCTCGGCGCCGGAGGGCAGCTGTCGGTGGTCTTCGACCAGTCCCCGTACATCGAGCAGTCCATCGAGGGCCTCACCACCGAGGGCTTGCTGGGGCTCGCCTTCGCGGTCCTGGCGATCCTCGTCTTCCTGCTGTCGATCAGGTCGACCGTGGTGACCGCCGTCTCCATTCCGCTGTCCGTTCTCGTCGCCCTCATCGTGCTGTGGACCGGCGACTTCTCGCTGAACATCCTCACCTTGGGTGGGCTGACCATCGCCGTGGGCCGGGTGGTCGACGACTCGATTGTGGTGCTGGAGAACATCAAGCGTCATCTCGAGTACGGCGGTGAGAAGGCCGCCACCATCCTCACCGCGGTCCGCGAGGTGGCGGGGGCGATCACCGCCTCGACGCTGACGACGGTGGCCGTGTTCCTGCCGATCGTCTTCGTCGGAGGCCAGGTCGGGGAGCTGTTCCGCCCGTTCGGACTGACCATCACCGTGGCGCTGGCTGCCTCGCTGCTGGTGTCCCTGACCGTCATACCCGTGCTGGCCTACTGGTTCCTGAAGACACCGAGGCGGGTGACCGATCTGGACCCCGAGTCGGTACGCGAGCTCGCGGTCGCCCGGGAGGAACGCAGCCCGCTGCAGCGCGGCTACGTGCCCGTGATCCGGTGGGCGGCGCGCCATCGGTTCATCGCCCTGCTGCTCGCCTTCCTCGTCTTCGTCGGCACCATGGGGCTGCTGCCCCGGCTGGGCACCAACTTCCTCGGGCAAGAGGGGCAGAACACCTTTACGGTAAGCCAGGAGCTGCCGCCCGGCACCAGCCTTACCGCCACCAACGACGCGGCCAAACACGTCGAGGCCGCCCTCGACGACCTGCCGGAGACCGAGGCGTACCAGGTCAACATCGGCTCCTTCGACGACCCGATCGCCGCCGCGTTCGGCGGGACCCAGACCGGCTCGAACACCGCACAGTTCTCCATCATCTCCAACCTGGAGGCCGACCAGGCGAAGTTCGAGCATGAGCTGCGGGAGCGGCTGGCCGCCCTGCCCCCGGAGGCCGGCGAGCTCTCCGTCTCCGCCGGCGGGGTCAACAGCGCCCAGCTCGAGGTGATCGTGCAGGCGCCGGACACGGAGACGCTTCGCGCCGCCGCGGCCCATGTGGAGGGCGCGGTAGGGGACATGCCGAGCACCGCCGACGTGACGAGCAACCTCAGCAACGCGCAACCCAGGGTGCAGATCCGGATCGACAGGGAGGAGGCCGCCGAGAGAGGGCTCACCGAGGTCCAGATCGGGCAGATGGTGAACCAGGTGTACCAGGGCACCGCGGTCGCCGACGCGTATCTGGAGGGCGAACGTCGCGCCGTGGTCGTGCGGCTGGGCTCGTCCGCGACGGACATCGACGAGCTGCGCGATCTCAAGCTCGCGACGCCGACCGGGAGCACCGTCAAGCTCCGCAAGGTCGCCGACGTTGTCGAGGACGAGGGGCCTGTGCGCATCACCCACATCGACGGGGAACGCAGCGCATCGGTCACCGGCACGGCCACGGCGGAGAACGTCGGCGCGGTCAGCAACGACCTACAGCAGAGGCTTTCCCGGCTGAGCCTTCCGGAGGGCGCCACGTACTCCCTGGCCGGGGTGACCACCCAGCAGCAGGAGGCGTTCTCCGACTTGGGTATCGCCCTGTTGGCGGCGATCCTCATCGTCTACTTGATCATGATGGCCACGTTCCGCAGCGTTCTGCAGCCGCTCATCCTCATGGTCTCGGTGCCGTTCGCGGCCACCGGCGCCGTTGTCCTGCTCCTGGCCACCGGAACCGAGCTGGGCGTACCTTCCCTCATCGGCATGCTGATGCTGGTCGGGATCGTAGTCACGAACGCCATCGTGCTCCTCGACCTGATCAACCAGTACCGCAAGGCCGGAATGGACCCCGAGGACGCGGTGATCGCCGGAGGGCGGCGACGGCTCCGGCCGATCCTGATGACAGCGGTCGCTACTATCTGCGCGCTGACTCCGATGGCACTCGGGCTGACCGGCGACGGCGGGTTCCTCTCCCAACCGTTGGCCATGGTCGTGATCGGCGGGCTGACCAGCTCGACGGTGCTGACCCTGATCGTGGTGCCCACGCTCTATCTCATGACGGAGAGGCTCAAGGGCGGTTTCGGCAGGCGCCGCCGCGACGCCGCGTCGACGACCCCCGGCTGACCGAAGCGCAGGATCACCGCGTGCATCCTGCGCTCCTAGGTTCTGGACCCGTTCATGGTCTCATCCTGTGCCGATTCCGAGGCGCAGGGCCTGTGCCCGCAGCCGGTCATCGAGGGTCAGGGCCCTCTCGGCGGAGCACTCCAGGGCTGCGAGCAGGACGCAGCAATCCGGGAGCTTTAGTCTCGTCTCGGCCCGCAACCTCGCCAGGCGGAAGGCGGCTCCCGGCTCGAGGGGAATCTCTTGAAGGGCTAGTGCGTCAAGAGCGGATTGGGCGGCGCTGAGCCGATCTCCCTGGGCGGGACGGACGAGCACTTCGGCGATGGTGATCGTGCTCGCACCGAGTGGGTATTCGGCGGCATCCAGCAGCATCTGGGTCGCCTTCTCATGATGCGGGTCGGCGCCGTCGAGGTGCCCGATGAGGACGCTGGCGTCGACGACGATCACTCTGGCCAGTCTTCCCGCAGCCGATCCAAGTAGCCGGGGGGATAGGTGCCAGTAAGCGTCCCGCTGGTACGGCGAACGGCTTCCCGACGCCGTCTCGTCTCGCTCCCGCGGCCTCGGCGGATCGCACGGTGGCCTTCCCGGATCAGCCGAAGCAGGAGCTTGCTCCGTGCGGAGCTGTCCTCGGGCCAGCGCCGGGCGGCATCGTCCAGGGCCCGCGCCACATCCGCGGTTTCGGTGATCATGTGGCGGCGCCGGGTGGTGGGCATGACGTCAGTGTAGCACTCTACTATTAGTGTTGCACTTCACTGTGTGGGCGGTCCGTACCGAGTTTTCCGGGGTTGAGCACGCCGGCGGGGTCGAGGGCGGCCTTGACCCGGTGGAGCACGGTGGTCGCGCCCTCGCCGAGCGCCCGCCGAAGGTAGGGGAGCCGGGCGATCCCGACCCCGTGGTGGTGGGAGATCGCCGCGTCGTGTTCCAGGCAGATCTCCATCGCGGCCGTCCAGATCTCGGTGAGACGCCGCTGGACAGCTGCGTCGTCCGCGGCCTCGCCGACCAGGATCAGGTACAGCGACGTGCCGTGGGAATACACGTGGGAGAAGTGCCCGAGCACCCCGGCGAGCGGGGTGAGCGCGTCCTTCAGGTCCGCGTAGACGCGGTGGATCCGGCTCCAGAAGTGCGCCACCTCGATGGTCTCGACCAGCCCTCCCGGATGGCGCAGCAGGCTCTCCAGGGCGGAGACGTCGTAGCGGTGGTCGAGCCACCGCTGGGCGGGTTCCGGGCCGAGACGCTCGCCGCCGAACCGGGTGCAGCAGTCCAGCGCCGTAACCTGCTCGGCCTCGGCGACGGCCCGTACCCCCTCGCTGCCGAGGAACAGCGCACAGCCGTCGAAGGAGCCGTCGTTCATGGCGATCCGGGACTCGTCCTCGTCGTAGAGCCGGACCAGGAACGGTCGCAGCCCGGCCCGGGTGATGTGGCGCATCGCCTCGATGCCGGAGGCGACGTCGGGGAAGCGCAGCGCCTGTACGGTCCGGTGTTCCGGCAGCGGGAAGATCCTGAGCGTGACCTCGGTGACGATCCCGAGCGTGCCCTCGGCGCCGAGGAAGAGATGCTTCAGGTCGGGTCCGACGGCCGCCCGGGGCACGCGCGGCAGCCGTACCGTCTCGCCGGTCGGCAGCACCACCGTGAGGCTCACCACGAGGTCCTCGATGCCGCCGTACCGCGAGGAGAACTGGCCGATCGCGCGGGTCGCGACCCAGCCGCCGGGGGAGGACAGCGGGAGCGACTGCGGGGAGTGGCCCAGGGTGTAGCCGCGCTCGGCGAGCGCGTCCTCCAGCGTGTCGCCGCGGGTGCCGGCCCGGACGGTGACCGTGAGGTCGGTCTCGTCGAGATCGACGATTCCGGCGAGCGCGGAGAGATCCAGGACGATGCCGCCGTGCACGGGCACCGCCGCCCCTGTGACACCGGAGCCGAGTCCGCGCGGGGTGACCGGCACCTTGCGCTCCGCTGCCCAGACGAGCATCGGCGGGATCTGGCTCTCGTCGGTGACTCGCACGACGGCGTCGGGCCGATGCGGGTGCCTGCCCTGCAGGTACTCCTTCGCGGACACCGGCCACAGGTCGTGGGCGTGTACGTCGAGCTGCTCGGGGTCGGTGATCACGGTTCCTGGCCCGACGACCCGGGCCAGCTCCGGCAGGTACGCGGCGGTCATGCCCCGATCCTCGCACCCACTCCGCGGCAGGCATCCTGGCGGGATGACGGCACCGGCGGTCATGCTTGGGGTAGCCGGCGAGTCAGCACCAGGAAGGAGTCGTCGGGTGCGGCAACAGTCAGAGATCGGCCGGATCGCCGAGGGAACCCTGCTCTGGGAGCCGTCGGAGGAGGCACGGAACGGGTCGAAGATCGCTGGATACCTGCGATGGCTGGAGGCCGAGCGGGGGTTGCGCCTCGGGTCGTACGAGGATCTCTGGCGGTGGTCGGTCACCGAGATCGACGCCTTCTGGGACTCGCTGTGGGAGTACTTCGACGTCCGAGGCCGGCGCGGCGGCGGGCCGGTACGGGAGGGCGCCGCGATGCCCGGGCTGGGGTGGTTCCCCGGCGCGACCCTCAATTACGCGCAGAACGCCCTCCGGCACGCCGACGGCGACCACGCGGACCGCCCGGCGCTGGTGTTTCGCTCCGAGGACGGGACGGGCCGCACCCTTACCCACGCCGAGCTGGCCAGGGAGGTCGCCCGCGTCGCCGCCGCCCTGCGCGCGCTCGGCGTACGGCGCGGGGATCGGATCGTCGGCTACCTTCCCGCGATCCCCGAGGCGCTGCTCGTCTTTCTGGCCGCCGCGAGCATCGGGGCGATCTGGTCGTCCTGCTCACCGGACTTCGGCGCGCCGAGCGTCATCGACCGCTTCAGCCAGATCGAGCCGAAGGTGCTCGTCGCGGTGGACGGCTACAGCTACAACGGGAAGCCGTTCGACCGGCTCGGCGTCGTCGGCGAGATCGAGGCTGCGCTGCCGACGGTCGAGGCGACGGTGCTGGTGCCGTACCTGGACCCCGCCGCGTCGCCGGCGGCTCTGCGCGCCGGCATGGCGTGGTCCGACCTGGTGGCCGCCGCGCCGCCGGACGCCGACCGCCCCCAGTTCGAGGAGGTGCCGTTCGACCATCCGCTGTGGGTGCTCTACTCGTCGGGCACCACCGGGCTGCCCAAGGCGATCGTGCACGGGCACGGTGGCGTGGTGCTCGAGCACCTCAAGGCCATGGCGATGCACCAGGACCTCGGGCCCGACGATGTGTTCTTCTGGTACACCACCACCGGCTGGATGATGTGGAACTACCTGGTGGGTGGCCTGCTGGTGGGCGCGACGGTGGTCACCTACGACGGCAGCGCCGGCCATCCCGATATGGGCGTGCTGTGGCGGCTGGCCGCGGAGACGGGCGTCACCTACTTCGGCGCCAGCGCGCCGTACGTCACCGCGTGCATGAAGGCCGGCCTCGAGCCGCGGCGGGAGGCGGACCTGAGCCGGCTGCGGGCCATCGGCTCGACCGGCGCGCCGTTGGCGCCGGAGGGCTTCGCCTGGGTGTACGAGAACGCCAAGGAGGACGTGCTGCTCGGCTCGTTCAGCGGCGGCACCGACCTGGCCACCGGGTTCGTCGGCCCCTGCCCGCTGCTGCCGGTGCGCGCCGGGGTGATTCAGGCCCGCTGCCTGGGCGCCGAGGTGGAGGCGTTCGACCTGGCCGGCCGTCCGGTGGTGGACGAGGTAGGCGAGCTCGTCATCACCGAGCCGATGCCGTCGATGCCGATCTACTTCTGGAACGATCCGGACGGCAGCCGCTACTGGGAGAGCTACTTCGACATGTACCGGGACGTGTGGCGGCACGGCGACTGGATCAAGTTCCGCCCCGACGGTGGCTGCGTCATCTACGGACGCTCCGACTCCACCCTCAACCGGGGCGGTGTCCGCGTGGGCACCAGCGAGTTCTACCGGGCCGTCGAGAAGTTCCCGGAGGTCGCCGACAGCCTGGTGGTCGACACCGGTCAGCTCGGCCAGGAGGGGCGGCTCATCCTCTTCGTCGCACCCGACGAGGGCTTCAGGGTGGACGACGACCTGATCGGGCGGCTGCGGGCCGCGCTGCGCACCGAGCTGTCCCCGCGGCACGTGCCGGACGAGGTGTACGAGGTGCCCGGCATCCCGCGGACGCTTTCCGGCAAGAAGCTCGAGATCCCGGTCCGGAAGATGCTGCTCGGCATCCCGGTGGAGAAGGCCGCCAACCCGGACGCCCTCGCCAACCCCGAGGTCCTGGAGCACTTCACCCGGATACGGGTGACGTAAGTGCCTGGGCGAGCGGGAAGGCTCGCTTTCACTCACAGGTGGTGGGTCCGCACTTCGAGTCGCTGTGCCGGGAGTACGCCATTCGGGCCGACGAAGAGATCTTCGGCGGGCTGCCGGGCGAGGTTGCCAGCGGCACGGTCCCCGATCCGGCCAATCGGACCCAGATCGAGGTCGATGTCGTGGTCAACGCCGCGAGCGGGGCCGGGGGAGCGGCGGCGTGTTCTCTCACTCGGTGAGGCCAGGTGGGGCGAGGTCATGGGCCTTGAGCATCTGGACCGGCTGCGACGCGCTCGTGACTGCTTGGAGCGCGGGGCGTCGATGCTCGGGACGCGGTGCTCGCGTGCTACAGCGGCGACGGGTTCGACGCCGAGCTGCGGGCGGCCGCCCGACGCGAGCACGTCCTACTCGTCGACCTCGATCGGCTCTACGCCGACTGACCTCCGAGGACCAAGCAACGAGGGGACGGCGCGGAGTCCGGTGACCGCGGCCCCACGCCAGCCCTGTTCCCGGTCGTGGACGAACGCTCCGGCGTTGTCGGGCGCCGCGAGCTGAACCGCCCGCATGCCCATGGCCGTCGCGCCGGTGAGCTCGTTGCCCCCGCCGTCGCCGACGTAGAGGCACTCCGCGGGCTCGACGCCGAGCCCCTCGCAGGCCAGCGTGTACATCGCAGGATCGGGCTTCCGTACGCCGGCCTCCACCGAGAAGACCACCGCGTCGAAATACGGGGCGACCGGCAACGACGGCCAGATCTCCGGCAGTTCGTGCGTGCAGTCGCTCATCAGGCCCAGCCGCAGCCCTCGCCGTACCAGCTCGCCGCACACGTCCGCCGCCTCGGGCCGTAGCCGGGCCTGGTCACGCATGGCGTCCCGGCGTATCTGGCACGCCGTGCTCACCGCGTCCTCGTCCGGGTGCCCGCCGCACTCGCGGGCGAGCCAGCGCAGCGTCTCGGCGATGTCGCCGAGCGCGCCCGTACAGCGCTGTGGCCAAGACGCCGCCACCGCCCGCAGGTACGCGGCCTCCGCCAGGCCGAGGCACGCCGCGACCCTGCGGTGCGCGGTCTCCTGACTGGTGGCGGTGACGCCGGGGGTGAGGGTCCCGAAGAAGTCGAACACGACCGCCTGTACGTTGCTGCCCACCCCCGTACAGCCCACCTGTTCCACAACGACGGGTGTTACTAAGGCGATCGAAAGTAAGTCGACTGATGTGTGTTTATGCGGTGATGTAGCGCAGGTGCGGGTCGCCGAAGAACGCCCGGACGAGTGCGGGCAGTTTCTGCAGGCGTCGCAGGGCGGAGACAGCTTTGTCTTTG